>DATDTO010000044.1:0-14034 GCA_035290825.1 archaeon | reverse complement strand
TATGAATATGTAAACCCTTGACATCTACCTAATTAATAGAGCAAGATTTAAAAACACACTTATTCGCCAAAAACCAAAATCTAACCAATGTTCCTGGAAATCTTGTTGTTTAGTTTGCTTGGGATTGGCGCTGGAACCGTGACTGGCATAATTCCCGGTTTGCACCCTAACACGCTTTTCATAATTGTTGTTTCGTTCATCTCTGTTTTCTCTGGTTTTCCACTATACGCTGTTTTGGCCTTCATAATTTCTCTAGGTGTATCAAACACGTTTACTGATTTTCTACCATCCTTGTTTCTAAGCGCGCCGGAGGAGTCCAATTCGTTGTCGACATTGCCTGGTCATGAGATGCTGTTGGAAGGGAGAGGGCAAGAGGCATTGTTTTTGACAGTTGTTGGTGGTTTGGGGGTCACGTTGCTGACAGCGGCAACATTACCTTTACTTGTCCAATTGATCCCATTTCTTTACAATAGTCTTAGTTCCTACATCCACTATCTGCTAATTGCTGTCTCCTTTTGGATGGTTGTCACAGACAAGAAGGCTGCATTGTTTGTGTTTTTGGCTTCCGGACTGTTTGGTTTTATTTCATTGGAAACCGTGCCTTCTGTAACTGTAATCTTCCCAGCGCTTACAGGTATGTTCGGGTTCAGTAACCTGTTAATGTCAATAAAGGCAAAACCGAAAATACCAAAACAGAAAGAATGTTCACATGTTGAGGTCAGCCTTCGCGGCATCTTCACAGGCTGGGTTTCCGGTCTGCTTGTTGGTATACTTCCAGGAATAGGGTCTTCACAAGCAGGGGTTGTTTCTTCACAAATACTAAAAACCAAACCTAAACACTTCCTTACCGCGCTTGGCGGCATCAACACAGCCAATGTTTTGTTCACGTTCGTCATGTTCTTCACATTGGAGAAGACAAGGAGCGGTGTTGTGTGGGCAATATCACAAATCCTGTTCACACCTTCACTAAAGGACCTTTTGTTGATCATGATAATTGGTGCGATCACAGCCTTTGTGTCTGCTGTTGTGACGATTAAGGTTGGCAAATGTTTTTTGAAGTTCATACAGAAAGTTGACTATGTGAAACTGAGCTATATAACAATGTTATGTCTATTTGTATTAGTTTTCGCCTTTACCGGTTTAATTGGTCTCTTTATATCGATTATAGGAACCTTTATCGGTCTCTCCACAATTTTGCTCGGTGCGAAAAGAAGCAACATGATGGCGTTCTTTATTGTGCCGACGATTTTGTATTTTGCTGGTTTAAATCCATTGTTCGCATTCTTGTTTGGTTTTTGACATGTGAATATTACAATGTTATATAAGTTTATCAACACCATATTCACAAACAACCAAAATCGACATACATGAACTCAATAAACCAATCAAACCAACTCAGCAACGTGTAGCAAACACAAAATCTCCATATGAAGCAGACGGGTCTACACATGACCTACACCCCTTGGCTTCCAGTGGAGATATAGAAAATCGATATATATTGGCGCTATTGTGAAGTTGATGTGAAATTGCCAAACAGAAACCAATTTCACATGTATTTGATAACACAAACCACAATATGACCTATATATAACGGTTTATATGCAAATGAAGATGTTACATGAGAAGTGAAGGTGTCGGGGACAAATTAATATAACATTGTTATGCACAACCACATTAATTTATAGATTATTGTAACCCCTAAAAAGTCACAAAAACATAGATTTATAAACCTAACCACCGATTTATAGGTATGGGCGAAATATGTCTTGGTTTATCAGATCAAGTGTTTGCGGCACGAAAGATTATTGGTAGGTCTTCATGGGAGGTCACATACATACTTCCAGAAAAGCCAGAAGTGTTGGATTATGATTTGAGGCAATCTCCCAGATATTGGCTGCAGGCAGCAGAAAAGTTAATGGGGCAAGGTTCTTCTAGGATAGCCTCTGCTGAAAATCCACTGGTCACACCAAGCGCAGGCGCTGTCTCTGTTTTTGTAGATGATCAAGGGAATCCACAATATATTTCTTTCTGCAAAAAAGACGCAGGTGCTCCAAGGGATCCAGGATTTAGGGTTCCGAGAAATGGCTTCCCAAGAAGCCAAGAGGACTGGGAAACCGGTGCGCACTTGTATAGGGAGGCCTTTGAAGAAGGTGTTTTTGTCACACGAGGAGGCGAACTCCTTGTCCCAGTAGATTGTCAATACAAAGAAATAATTTATGGCGTTGCAGACGCGCTAGCAGCAAAAACTGGGTTAAAAGTTAAGGGTGAGAAAAGCGTCCCAATAACCTTTGTGAAAGGGGAGGACAGGCTAAAGGTTTTCCAAGAGCCAGACAAAAAGGCTAAACTAGATGATTATGGTGTGATAAGCTGGACACCAGAAACGGGCTTTAATTTCATCAAAGTGATGAATGTGCAATACCCTGTTGAAGACCTGTGGATTGTAGACGGTGAACAGCTGCCAGATGGCACACCAATCCAGCGCGATGTTTGTGTAATAGATCTTAAACACCTACAAGGCAAATTATTCGGTGACCCAATACATGAGATTGTGCACAGGAGAAATAGATATACAGGAGACGTGGAAGTTTTCGAAAGGGACGACAGATTTTTATGCGACAAAGTCCCGCGGTCTGTTTTAAACCAAGTTCTAGTAAATGGCAAGCCAGTTTACCCAATTGACTGGATGGACGAATCGTATGTCTTCTTATCTGACCCAGAAATCCAAGCAGATATGAACAGAGCCGGTGCTGCTTGGTCAGCTCTAGAAAAGAAAATATTTGTAGATGAGAAATAGTTATTACTACAAATTTTACAAACCAAGCAACCCAATAAATGGGTGATCCATGTCTATTTCCTTTAGCCCTGACTTCTTCACAATCTCGAACATCTGGTCGATTTTTTTATTGTTCAGTTCCTGGAAAAACTCACGGAACATCATGCCCATTGAAATGCTTTTTCCCATCTCGCTTCTCCAACCTTTTTGATATTTTTCCAAAAACACTTCTGTAAATTTGTTTTTCTGCAAAGCCTCGATCACAACAGGCGCCGCATACTTACCACCAATAAACCCATACAAAATTCCACCAAAACTCCAAGGCTTTGTTTGTGCCGCCGCATCACCAATCAACAGTGTGCGGTCAAAATAAGTCTTGTGAAAACCAGCAGGTATCGGCGCCGCCCTACGTTCACACAAACACTTTTTCCGCTTAATCTTGAAAAAATCCTCCAACAAACCAAACTTTATACCAGTACCTAAAACTCCGTATTCAACCCTTCTACCCCTTGGTATCTTCCAAAGAAAACCGTCCTTGACAAGGTTCGTATCAAACCAAACTTCAAAACTAGTTGACAAATCCTTCTCCTCTGCCATCACCATCAACCCAATAACATTATCCATCGGTTTTTGGTCAAAATGGTTTCTGACAACAGAATTGGCCCCATCACAGCCGACAATGAATTTAGAAGTAAAAACGCCTTGATTTGTTTTCACCTTCACACCATCACCAATCTCAACACCCCCAACCTTCACACCAAATTTAACAGGCGATTTCAGTCGCTCCACCAGAAACTTGTCCAACCTGTCCCTATCCAATGCAAATGTACTCTGCTTTATTCCAAGTTTAGCCATCTTCCCAGAAGCCGCATGCAAAATACAAGAATCCAATTCGCTTTCAACAAGCCCGTCTACAGGAATAAACTTTTTGATGTCCTGTGAAACCAACCCAGAACAAGCCTTGCCACCAGTCTGTTTCTTCTGTTCCAAAACCAGCACCTTAAATCCCCCCTCAACCAGTGAAGTGAAATAAGACCCTGCCGGACCGGCACCAACCACAATTATATCAAAATCTACCACCATAACAACCTTTTAAACTTAAATCATATATAATCTATTTAATTTATCTAGTTATGGAAGAACAACCGCATCAAGAAGTGAGCCAGCCACACCCACAACCTACACCAGAACACGATCATCAAAAGGCACACCCACCAAAAGAGAAGAAGCCTTACAGGATAATGTTAGGAATTTCCCTAATCATATTAATCTTCTGCGTCGCTATTCTAGTAAACAACTACACCACTACAGGCGACTGGGTAAAAAAAGGCCAAGAACTTCGCGGCGGTCTCGCGATTTCAACGAAGGTCGCTGAACAAATTGATATAAAAGCGCTAGAAGCCGACCTATCTGAAAAATTCGGCCTGATAACTGTTAAAGAAACAACCGGTTTCGGTGGCAGGGAACTCATCGTTGAGGGGCCTTCAACACTAGAGTACGAAAAGGTGTTGGCCGAATTAAAATCAAAGAACATCCCAACAGAAAAGTCCTCAATAAGGTCGATTAGCCCGGCGCTTGGGGAATCGTTTTTCGCCCAGATACAGCTTGGTATAATAATCTCTTTTGTTTTAATGGGTATTGTTGTATTCCTTTTATTCAGGAACTTCATCACACCAGTCTCGGTCATTCTGGCTGCAGGCGTAGACATCATCGAAACGCTCGCCTTCATGAACGTGTTTGGTATTGAGTTGTCTTTAGCCAGCTTCGCTGCGCTGTTGATGTTGATAGGTTACTCTGTAGATACAGACATCCTCCAAAGCACAAGGGTATTCAAAGGCACAGACAGCATGAAAGAAAGGTTTAGAAGCAGCGTGAAGACAGGGATGACAATGACACTTACAACAATCGGCGCTCTCGCCGTCTTATTCATCTCCAACCTAAATCCAATACTGTCCCAAATAGCGGCCGTCCTCTTAATCGGTTTGGTGGTAGACATGGCTAGCACATGGCTGACAAACTCAGGCATTTTGATGTGGTATATGCACAGGAAAGGTTCAACAGAGGTTTAATATGGGAAATCTACTAAGCTACTGGAAAGTTTGGTTACTGGTATTCTGCATACTTGGATCTCTAGGTGCAGTGATGCTAAAGTCAGGGTCGCAGGGTGTTGAAATTGTTTATGTTGCACAATCATCCCCTGCGCAAGGTGTGATAACCCAAGGCGGTGTGGTAACAAGAGTAAACACGGTCCAGGTTAAAAATCTCAATGACTGGAACAACCAAATGGAAAAAATTGCAAATACAGTCCGTTTAACTGTCAATGGTAGGGAGTACACCTTTGATCTAAACCAAACAAACACCACGGGCACCAACCAAGAAAAATTGGGAATCAATGTTTTAGACACATCAAGGTTCAACCTAGACTTCGGCCTTGACCTTCGCGGCGGGACAAGGGTTTTACTCAAGCCAAAAACAGAAGCAACTCCAGAATTGGTTGAAGAGGCAAAAAACGTCCTCCAAACCCGAGCAAACCTTTACGGTCTCAAAGAAATCAAATTCAAAACATTATCTGAATTAGGCGGCACCACACTCATGGAAATCGAAGCAAGTGGTGTCGGCAGCGATGTCATAAACAACCTTCTGTCAAAAACAGGCAAGTTCGAAGCCAAAGTCTCAAAACCCGTTGACATAAAAGACGGCAAAGGCAACTTCAAGCTTTACACAAACACATACCCAGTGGCAATATTAGACAATAGCACAGTTGAAATAAACAACCAGAAAATAAAATTGAATGAAAAGTTCAAACTTGAGGACATAGAATTTGAGCTTGCCAACAAAACAACTGATAAGTTAGTGTTCTTGGGTCTTGCCTATGAAGGCAAGGATATAGAATTGGTTTACACAGACGCGCAGCGTTCTGGTTTACAGTCTGCTCAAGGCGGCGGCTACGCCTTCTTCTTCGGTGTTCTTGTTTCAAAACAAGGCGCTGAAAGGTTCGGAAAAATAACCTCTGGCATACCAGAATTCATAGACATACAATCAAATGAGAAGTACTTGAAAGATTCTGAAATCCTGATTTTTGTCGACGACCAAATGGTTTCCAACCTAAGGATAGGCGCAGAGCTCGGCGGCAAAGCCTACACAACCCCACAAATCTCAGGAAGCGGTGAAGACAGGGAGTCTGCCTTGTCAGAAAGGCAAAGACTTCAAACAGTCCTCAAATCTGGGGCGACACCAGTAAGCCTGGAAACAGTATCTGTAGATGTGATCCCACCAACGCTTGGTGCGGGGTTTGTCACATCATCAATCTACGTTGCGGGTTTAGCGGGCCTCGCCGTTTTTGTGATAATATTTGTCAGATATAGAAGGCCGAAAATAGCAATCCCAATGTTTTTGGTCACCCTTTCCGAAATCATAATAATTTTGGGTGTGGCTGCAATAAACGACGGTGCAGTTTGGGGGTTGATATTGATTTTCAATATAATCTTGCTGGGGGTTTCTGCACTAAAGAAACATGAAGTTGATATCTTTGCTTGGGTGGGCGCAATAACAATCCCATTGCTCGGTTTGGGGATGGCATGGACAATTGATTTACCTGCAATCGGCGGTATAATCGCAGCTATAGGAACAGGTATAGATCACCAAATTATAATAGCCGATGAAGCAATATCGGGCCAGAAAAAGAAAGTCTACAGTTTAAAGGAGAAAATCAAGGTCGCCTTCTTCATAATCTTCGGTGCTGCAGCAACAATAGTTGTCGCAATGTTACCTCTGATGTTCTTGGTAGCCGAATTTGTCAAAGGCTTTGCAATCACAACAATAATCGGCGTCTGGATCGGCATCTCAATAACAAGGCCAGCCTACAGCAGGATTGTTGAAAAAGTCGTAAAAATATAAGAATTTAAAACTTGCTTCTAAATCTCTTAACATGGATTTGTTATATTGGTTATTTGGAGAATCTCTATCTACTGCCACATTACCCACAGAACCCTATACACCAAAGGGCAGATTAGAATCGATTGTTTACAAAACAGCAGACGAGCGACTCGGTGAAAAAACAAGAAAAGGGTTAGGTGGTATAAGACCGGAACATAGGTTTGTAGAAGATTTGGGTTACGATTCTCTAAACAGAGGAGAATTCATATTTGCTTTGGAAGAGAGATTTGACATCACAATACAAGACGCTGAAGCACAGAATCTAAAAACAGTTCAACAAGTTGTAAATTATGTAAGGCAAAGGAAAACAAGACTATAACCAAATAAAATTAACTAAACCCTTCTCTTCTCAAAGAACTGACATTTCCAATAAACCTGATGTGGTCAGCCTCTATCAAGACACCGCCAACAAAACCTTCAATCTCCAGCGTCCCATTCTCTGTTTGTGTTCTCCAATTACCGCTGAAGACATCTATCTTGGAGTTTGACACAGAAAACTTACCCAACCCGACACCTGTCATCGCAATTGTCTTCAATGGATAGTCAACCTTCAAATCAGTCCCTTCGTTTGTAAGCACAACCGTCTTGTTCTTGAAGCTAACATCAACCGCTCCCGAAAACTTTTTAATACCGCCGTTCTCTGTTGTCACATCAACGGGCGTATCTGACTTAAAGCTGTATTGTGTAGAAGGATAAATCCTCATGTCAAAACCCTCACCCGCGCTTGATTGTGGCGGGCTTGTCGCGCTTCCTCCAAGCGGTGTCGAGCCCAAAACGTTCTTTACTTTGTCACCTGCCCCAGGGAACATCGTGAGAACTAAAGAAGCGGCAACCAAGATGACAACAATTGCTATAACCAGCTTTATCAAACCCATATTTATATTGTGTCTCGTCTATATATTAACTTAATCCAAAGTTATAATTCTATGTATAATCTTGCACAGTTTACTGGTGGTGCAGACGCCTTCTCATGGATTGCGTGGTTTGTATTAATGGCAGTCTTCTTCATGTTCTATCCGAGGATGATGATCGGTCAGATAATGTTGAAGATAGAGAAGTCTGCAATCCAAATTGAAAAAATGGCAGCCGAGTCCAAAAAAATCATCCTTAAAAAAATATCCAAAAAACCGACAAAGGAGTTGAAGGATGCGGTTGACAGGTTCTACGAATTTTTCTCGACTGGTCCAGTTGACCTTGACCCAAATGGGATAATTAAAAAATGGGATTATATTGTGCGCGAACAGAAGGACAGGTTTACACAATTCGTCAACAAGGCGGCCCCAAAAATGGACCCAGAAAACAAGGCAAACACCGAGATGGGCTTTGCGGCAGGGATAACCTTGTACGATGTCGCAAAAATTGTCAGGCATTTCGTGGAATTGGCCAAAAAAACCAAAAACCTACAAATCGCAATGATAATACAAATGCAATTGCCAATGATAGAGAGGATTTCAAAATCGCTATATGTGGGCACAAAGGCTTTGTCTGCTGGCCAACCAATCGGCGACGCATTGGGCCCTTTGGTTGCGGCTGATTTGATTGGGAAAACGCCGACAAAAGAGATTGTAGAGGACATTGTTGTTGCAAAAATAAAGTTAAAAAACAGGGAAGTTTTTGTGATGAAATCCAAAGGTCCAGGCGGCAGGTTGGGTTATCCAGGAAAAGCTGTCCAAAAAATAATCACCAAAAACAAGATATCAAAAATAATCACGATTGATGCGGCTGCCAAGCTTGAAGGTGAAAAAACAGGCAGCGTTGCAGAGGGTATCGGTGTCGCAATGGGTGGTATCGGTGTTGAACGTTCCTATATAGAAGATGTTGCTGTTTCAAAAGGCATCCCAATAGACGCTGTGATTGTCAAGATGTCACAGGAAGAGGCAATCATGCCAATGCGAAAAGCGATAAAGGACGCTTTACCAAAGGTTAAGGAGTCCATCGACAGGTTTATAGAATCCACACCAAGAAAAGGTTCAATACTAATCGTCGGCGTCGGCAATACTTCTGGCGTCGGCAATAATGGGGCAGCAGCAGAGTCAGTAATTAAATGGGTCAACGGTCATGAGAAAGAGCTGCTCGCAAAACAGAAAAGCAAGAAGAAGATCGACAGCGAATTCTTGGAGATTTGATATGACAAAGGTAGCTGTTATAGTAGATACAGTAAACGAATGGTTCAACCCCAAATCACCTTATTTTCTAGGCGAAAACAAAGAGTATAGAAACAAAATGAAAAAACTTACTAACTTCTTAAGGAAAAATAAAATCAAAACCATTTTCATACAACATATCGAATCCGATGGTGAAGTTGGCTTTCAGAAAGGCACAGATAGAGTTGAGCTTATTCCAGAGCTAGGAAGAAAAAAAGACGAACCCATTGTTACCAAAGTAAGATCTATTAGTCCATTCTATAAAACGGTTTTAGAGGAAACCCTGAAAAGGCTAAAAGCAGACCACTTGATAATCGCTGGAATAATGACCAACCTCTGTGTAAGAAGCTGTGTTGCAGATGCCTGGGACAGGGAGTACAAAGTCACTGTTGTAAAAGATTGCTGCCTTTCAGACTCAGAAAAAACAAACAAAGCAGTCTTTGACGACATCAAAAATACAAGGTCAGATGTCGAACTAATTACTCTGGAAAAACTGATAAAAACGTATTAAAATCTACACACTAATTACACACCATGACATTTCAAGCAATATACAAAGGTGGTTCATCCTCCTCTTCTAGCCTTGTGATCGGTAACCCAGAAGGGAATGTGGGCATAATCACCTTATGGAGCAAAGCAAAGGAAATAGCGAAAAAGCTCGACCCTTCAAAATATTGTGTGATAGGCCAACTCTTTTCAGCAGAGCGCGGTCTTGATATCCTTGTCAGAAACCTGCTCGCAAACCCCCAAATAACAAACATAATTGTGACTGGTGTTGACTTCTCAAAATCCGGGATTGTTTTAGTAGATTTTTTCGAGAAAGGCTTCAAATCAGGCAAAGCCGAAACCACAGAAAAGCCCTGTTGGCGAGTAAACAGTGATTATGAGGGCTATATCAACCTGGATATACCAGAACAGTCCCTCCAGAAACTGAGAGAGTCAATAAACATAGTCCGCGCCCCCGACATCTCAACTTTTGACTTTTTAACCCTAAAAAAACCAGAAAAAACAAGGCAGAAAGAAATCTTCTTGAAGCCGGAGGAAAAGGTAAAGCAATATGTCGGTGAGTATGTCGGTCATATTGTCCGCGGCAAGACGATTGCAGAAGCTTGGTTGAAAATCCTCGACGAAATCATGAAGTTTGGAAAAGTTTCTGGAACTCACTATGATGACCAGCAAAAAGAAATTGTGGACTTACTTTCAATAATAACAGATGAAGACCCTCAAAATTTTTACATCCCTGAATTCCTACCACAGGACGAAAAACATATGAGGGAATACATACCTAGGATTACAAAGGATATGCCAGGCGGCATCCACAAAAATGAATACACCTATGGTTCCAGAATGAGGTCATGGTTCGGGGACGATCAAGTCAAGAACGCAATTGCAAAACTTGTCCGTGAGCCAAACTCAAGGGCGGTTGTTATCGGTTTATGGGACCCAAACAAAGACTTGGTGATCGGCGGCAGCCCATGCCTCAACCATATTTGGCTAAGGGTAAACGAAAAAGAAAAAAAACTCTACATGACTTGCATATTTAGAAGCCATGATATGTTTGAAGGCTATCCAGAAAACGCCTTCGGCTTGCGTGCCTTGCAGGAGGAGATAAGGAAAGAGCTTGCAGAAAAACTAAAGGAGTCCAACAAAACAATAGACCTCAAGCTTGGCGATTTGATAATCTTGTCCCAGTCAGCACACATCTATGATGACTGTTGGGAAACAGTGGAAACAATTTTGAAAAAACACCTGACAACAAAATACACAAGCCACATAGCAGACATCGACCCCCGTGGCAACTTCGTGATAACAGTTGATTATGGTTCCCAGGAGATTGTCATGGAGCACACATCTCCAGCAAACGTCAAAATCGGCGAGTTCCGCGGCAAAACAGGCTTCGAATTGATGCAAACACTGACAAAAGAAAAAGTCGTCTCCCTGATACCACACGCCATAGATCTAGGTTTAGAACTGATGAAAGCAGAAATCGCGCTGAAACTCGGTCTCCACTATAACCAAGACAGGCCGCTGGATTTTTCAGAAGCCGGAATTAAGAAAGAGGCAGATTAGCTAAACATGAAAACATCAACCACAGATTTCACGCAAATCGTCCACATCCAAATTCTAGTTGGACTCTTTAACCAACTCGGTCAAGGCGCGCCGCGACTCTTCAATATCTATGCCGCTTTCTTCTAGTGCATTACGTATATCCTCTGACAAAAAGAACGCGCTCCTATACTCACGTTCCAATCTCCAACATCGCGCTACAATATCTCTTGGCCGGCCTTGTGGAAGTTTGTCTGCCGCAGCTTCGGTTAGTCTTACATGTGGTTCTCGGAGATATTGCCCAGTCAACAAATTGTACATTGTGGAGCCAAGGGAAAAAATATCTGATTTTGGTCCAACTTGACTATGACAAAATTGCTCCGGTGACAAAAACTGCGTTGTACCAACATTTTCAGTTGCACTGTGTCGAGACAAAACATCTACATAAGCAAAATCAAAATCAACCAAAACCGAAACACCATCATACCTAAGAACTATGTTTGACGGTTTTACGTCCCTGTGTATTATTGGATCTGGAAGATTCTCATGCAAATCCGCTAAACACATAGCAACATCATAACCAACTGTCAAAACAGCGGTTTCGTCTGGAAGTTGAAGATTGTGCAAATTCACACCATCAACATAATCCATAACATATGAACTGTCGTCACTGTAGTGGAGCCTTGGAAAACTTCCAACACCATTCAACAAACGATGTGCTCTTACAGAACTGTCTAAAGCTCCCTCACAACCATCGCGGTAAATTTTTATAGCAACAACTTCACCTGTTTCCTCATCTACAGCGCTGTAAATATGGGCCATTCCGCCACCGCCAATTTGTTCACCATCAACATATCTCCTTCCACCAGCTTCGAAAACAAGACTTTCTTGATCTGTCATAGCCTACAAAACAACAACATCCGATAATTTCCCAATATCCTCTGGATTCAAAACCGGCATCCCGAAGAGATGTGCGTCTTCATCAAGCCTCGGGCACGCACAGTTTACCAAAACATCTAATTTCAATCCCATCAATTTTTCTTTTGTTATAAAGTCCATGACCAAAATCCAAGACTTCTTTCCCATACTGTCAAGCTTTTTCTTCAGTGCCTCAGCTTGCCTTATGTACATCTGTCCAGGCTTCGAAGAAACAACAATGCCAAAATTCTTCCCGTCCTTGGCCTTCTCAATCTGCGCAAACTTTATCCTGTAAAACCTCTCCCTCTCCTTTGAAAAATCCTCAATTGAGTTCGTGTCTGTTGACAAAACAAAAACAGGTTTCTCAGTCTTCCTAACAATACCCAAAGGATGAAAGCGTCCAGAACCGACAAACAGCACACAATCCGCTTCCTCATCCAGAGCTGCTCCTTGATCACAACCTAGGATTTGTCCAGCTTGTTTTGAAATTGTGGGCTTTCCAAACAAAACCCTTTTACCTTTCTTTTCCAAAAAACCTTTAACAGCATCCAAACATCCAATATGTTGTGCAGTTGAAACTAGGTTAAAGCTTTTGAAATGTTCAATTTTTTTCCATTCCATCTCCAACACAGGAAGTGGATCATACTCAAGGCTAAAAGGTACATAGAGCACAGGTATTTCAGATTTTAGATCTCCAAATTGTGTGTGGCCCACATGTACAAGCAAATCACAACACAACATCTTAGCTTCATGATCCTTGATGTCACAAGCTCCCCACATCGGTTCGCAAGAAATTATTGTCTCAATATCCTCCTTTTCCAATAAATCAGCAAAGTCCTGAAGTCTTGTTTTCAAACCTTCTGGTACCTGCAAAAGTATTTTTTTCGCCTTCCTTGATTTAACAGCAGAAATAACATCTGTAAACTCAAACATAAATTACCAATTCGTATCAAGCCCATATTTTGCGATGCTTGATTTAACGATCCCCTTTATTTTGTCAAAGTCTTCTTGGGTTTTTGCCTCCCACCTTATACCAAGCGCCGGAATAGTGTTCGAGGCCCTTATCAAAAACCAACCGCTATCAACCTTGGCTTTCACACCATCAATATCCAAAACATCATATTTTGCCTTCAAGTCTGTTTTCAACCTCTCCACAACCTCAAACTTCTCTTTATCATTACAAAAAACCCTGACCTCATCTGAGGTTATGTAAAAATCCATGTCCTTAGTCAAGTTGTCCAAACCATGCTCTGCAATCAAACCAGCAAACTTCAGGCTCGCAAAAATAGCGTCATCAAAACCAAAGTTATCCTTGAAGAAGTAATGTCCCGAGTGCTCACCACCAAATTCGCAGCCTTCAAGCAAAATTTTAGATTGGATGAATGAGTGACCAACCCTTGATTGCACAGGGATGCCGCCGTTTTGTTTTATTGTGTCCTCAACTGTTTTGGAAGACGTCACGTCAAACACAACCTTTGTTCCTGGCATGTTCTTCACAATGTTTTTGGAAAATATTGAGAGCGCTGTATAGCTTTCTATAACCTTTCCGTCAGGCCCGACAAAGGCAACGCGGTCGCCGTCACCATCATACGCAATACCTAAATGGGCTTGATTATCCAAAACAGCTTTCTGCAAGGCTTGCAAATTCACCTTCTTTATTGGATCCGGTTCATGATTTGGGAAGTTCCCGTCAGGGTCACAATAAAGTTTTACAACCTCTGATCCACCATTCCCAAAAATGTCAGCTGCGATATTCCCACAAACACCATTGCCGCCATCAATCACAACCCTCAATTTTTCTAACCAGTACAAATTTACTTTTGTAGAGACATAGTGTTTGTAATCCTCCAGGATATTTGAAAAGACATATTCACCCTGTTTCTGGCCAACATTGAATTTGCCAGAGTTTATGATGTCCAAAACCGCCTTGATACCGCTATCCCAGCTAAGAGAGACGCCACCGGCTGCACACATCTTGAAACCATTATACTCCTTTGGGTTGTGGCTTGCAGTCACGCAAACCCCACCATCCAACCTTTTGTATGCAACCGCAAAATACAGCAATGGCGTTGGTACGGTCCCAAAATCAATGACCTTGACACCTGTTGACTGCAACCCCCTTATCAGCGCAACCTTTAATTTTGCTGTGTGTAACCTTACATCACCACCAACTGCAACATGGGGCTCTTCACCAAACTTCATCATCCTTTTTCTCGC
>DATDTO010000043.1:0-4486 GCA_035290825.1 archaeon | reverse complement strand
AACATTTAAAACATCGTCCTATAGTCATCCGCAACCAACTTATCCTGCACAAGCAGGCCTATTGGCTCCTCCTCAGACAACTTCAAGATAGCAACCTTGTCACCGCAAATAAAGGTGGCGGAGTTGAGATTAAAATTCTTTATAGACCTCGTCGTCCTGAAATCCTCCTTATCCTTCTTTTTCAGCTCCATCGTCTCCTTGGAATCTTCATGTATAACCCTTGATTGCAAGCCCAGCCTCTTTTTCTGCAAAATATACTGCGGAACAAAAAAATAAAACATTTTGAGGAACTTGGAATTGGAAACCACATCAATGTTTTTCCTGGTCGCCAAAATCGCATTAAGCAGCGTCTTAAGCCCGTCCTTACCCTCATAAACCGTAATCTCTGGCTTGGCAACAACATTGGTTTTGATGGAGTTTAGTTGGTCAATCACAGAGGAGAGTTTGGATTTTTTTTCATCCAGAAGACTTAACAAATGGTTAGGGTCAGCAACCTCAAAAAGCGTTATACTTTTTTTAATGGTTTTCGACGCTATCCCAATTTCCACAAGCCCCCTTAAAACATCATAAGTTGTTGACCTGTTAAGTTTGGATTTCTGTGATATGTCCTGCGCACTGGCTGTGCCTAAACCCAGGCAAGCTAAATATACCTTGATTTCCCTATCACTGAGACCATAATCCCTCAAAGCGTCCCTAACAGAAAGCACCATAACTATAATTGTCTTACTTTTATAAATATGTTGGTATTTTCCGCCGACAAAAGCTGATATTCACCTATTTCACCACTTAAATATGGAAAGGTTGGTAGAAACATGTGTTTCCCTGGATGAATTTGACGGGTTATACGGCCATGTAAAATATGATGTCTACCTAAGACTGTTTAAAGAAGGCCATCTAGACTTGTTAGGTAGTATTGGTATTACTTTAAACAACTTAAAGAAAAAATATGATCTAGGGAATGCTGTAAGGAGAGTAGAAATTGAATATAAGGAGCCCATTTTGTATGGTGATAGAATACAAGTTTTAACTAGACTGAGTAGAATAGGCCATACAAGTATAGACTACAGTCAACGGATAAAAACTAGAAATAAAGAAGTCGCTACAGCACATATGACAGTCGTTTTTGTAAGTGTTAATTCTATAACTGGTAGGCACAATCCTGTACAAATACCAGAAGACATCAGGCACAAGTTGAAAGACTATCTATTATATGAAGAAAAGTATGATGACTTCGGAGCGCCTATTGAAAGTGGAAGTTAAGAACTATTTCCACCTCAACACCACAAACATATGATCTTTTTCCAGCGGATCCAATTCCACCCTTTCCACTATCTTAAACCGCTTTGAAAGCTTCTCCAACTCTTGTCTGTAAATCTCCCTGGGATCCTTTGTGACATCTATAGATCTTGATTTAATTGCAATCATTGCAGTCCCTTGCGGCTTCAAAAATTTCTCACAATTTCTTATAAGTATCTCAGACTGATCATCTGTAGCCACATCTTGATAAACTATATCAGCCTTTTCAATCCAGTTATAAGCGTCAGGAAGTCGCGCATTTGCAAGAATAGGAATAATATTCGGCCTCGCCTCTGCTAGAACATTCAAATCCCTAACAGATCGCTCAGAAATCTCAACTGCATAAATCACGCCCTGCTCACCCACGATATCGCTGAAGTGGCTTGGTGTGGTCCCTGAAGAGGCGCCCAAATACAATACTTTATCGCCAAACTTCAAAGGAAAGTTTTTTAACCCCTTTGTTATAGCCGCAGCAGCCTTGCTTTTGTAAGCAACCCATTCCCTATATTCTGTTCCTTTTATCTTAACCAATTGCTCTGTATAAACTTTTTTGCCAGGAGACATGTTAGCTGTCAGCAATTTATTCCCTTCTTTCCAGACGCCAGAGAAAATTTCGTTCATATGTCTCTATTCTGGAGAAACAGATATTAAAAACAGAAAGACCCCTTTACTCTATCATTGGATAAGGCCCTATTTCAGGTTCCTTGTATCCAAGGTCCACAGACTTGACATCTGAAAGGTCAGCCAAGCTGTTCGCCTTCACAAAACTGTCTGATATTGTGTATAAAGTTTCGCCTATATACAAGGACCTTTGTACAGTGTCCCCAGCCCCGTAATAGTAGTATCCTGATTTCTTGAAGGATTCCTGATCAGCGACATGTGTTATCCTACCCTTCAACACAAACCCTTTATCTGAAGTCAACTCAAACACATAGGCGCCCTGGAATGTGTAATCCCCATACTGCGGTCCCCAGCTGTCAGGTTCCTGTGTTTTGTCCTTTATCTCTGAAAGCATGACTGGAATCACCAACAAATTTTTCTCCTTACTAAACAAGAAAGCCTTGTGGTCATGCAAAGCAAGTGATTCTGTTCCCCTATCTCCAATCAAATACTTGGACATCTCCTTTGGATTTTCTGGATCTGTCACATCAAATAAAGCCAACTTAACTCCCTGATACCATGCGAAGTCCAAATCCCTCTGACCTTTCAATTCCTCTGAGGCTTCAATTGTGTTCTTACCAATACCAATTATGTGGTTCTCGTCATATGGGTGCAGATAATCTGAATATCCAGGTATCTTGAGTTTACCCAAAAGCTTTGGGTTTGTTGGGTCCTTCAAATCTATAACAAACAACGGGTCAACCTTCTTGAATGTGACAACATAAGCCCTTTCTCCTAAAAATCTTGCAGAGTAAATTTTCTCACCCGGAGCCAGATCCTCAACCTTGCCAACAACATTCAAAACCCCTTTACCATCATCACCTAAAACATAAACATGGTTCTTAGATGTCTTGTCCCACACATCGCCTGTTGTGCTCGCAGTCCTGAAATACCCGTTAAACTCATCCATTGAAAATTGGTTCAATACATGCCCTGGGAATTCACCTTTTGCCACAGCCTTTATCTCACCGCCAGAAATCGAGATCTTGTAAACAACAGTCTTCTCTAAATCCTTACCTAACTCCATGACCTTTTCTGCAAACTTCTTCCAATATGCCTGGTTTTCTTCCCGAGACAAGTCTTTTGTATAGTTGAAAAAAACACCGGTTATATCATTTTGTTTCTGATAAGCATTTTTATCCTGTTTCGTATGGATCTCAGTTATTTTAGCCCCGACTTCTTGGGGTAAAATATCAACTAAAACTTTTACCAGTACATCCAAAGACTCTTTATTACTAACGACCTTTTGATGTGTTATGTAAATATTTTCCAAGGACACAAACATTTCCTCTGTTGATGCAAGCAAAAAGGTCTTTGTTTCTGGTTCGCTGTCAATGTTCTCTAAATCCAAAGAGCCAACCAAGGTGAACATATAGCTGTTTGCAGGTTCATCAAAGTAGTAGATATCCTCTGAACATTTGCTGATGCTTTTAGTGTTGCCGGCTATACACTTACTCATTGGCAAAACAATATCCGAGCCCCAAACATTATTATTTACAACAAAGTAAACCCTGTTACCTATCATCCTTGAATCAAAATATGAGCCGTTGAGTTCTATATTCTTTTTCATAGATGGGTTGGCCCTGTCTGTTATATCATAAACTCTGACAAACTCCTTTGATTGGTATCTTGGATAATATCTATCATCTATAACCGTGGAGCTTGCATATACTGGCCCTCTCTCTACATTTTCCCTTCCAAAAACAACCAACTTATCCTTGTTCACAAACATCTCGCTAACAGTACCATTAACTTCTATTGTTGAAAGTGTTTTAGCGCTGTCCACTGGATAGGCCTCGACAATCACAATCCTATTGCCACCAGAAATTGTGTAAATATATTTCCCATCTGTTTTTACAATATCAGCCTCGTCCACACCTTCTACCTGTATATTGGTTTTAGAAAAGTCTGTGGTTTGAGATGTGCCGCCGTCAGCCGTCACCGGTAAGGCAGTGGATTTTACAATGGTACCTTCCTGAAGCAGTCTAGATCCACCATAACCAACTGTATTATTACCAATAAAACTCTTAACTTCAACCAAAGAGGAGAACTTTTTCAAACTAGACAATTCTACCGTACTTGTGTTGGAAGGTGTTGGGGTCGGTTTTGGCCCAACCGCGCATCCGCTAACAAACACAATAGCAATGATTATCAACACAGATAGAATTTTTGTATTCATGATTGAATTATGGAATACCCGATATATTAACACTATCTATTTTGTTAGGTAAAAACCGAATGCCCAAACCCAGCTTTTATATTTCCAAGACCATAGTATAAACATGAAAAAACTCATCCTTCTTATCGCTGTCATGATCTTATTCTCGGGATGCGCTACCCAACCGGCAGCAACCACACCATCAAACACAGTCCAGATTAACCAGACAAATGAACCCACACAAACAAATTACCAAACAAGCCAACCAACCCCCACAGTCACAAAAACCACACTTACAAAAGTTAATTACCCCTCCGACAAACCGGTGTTTACAGCCAACACAAAAATCCAGGGAAAATACAATTTAATAGG
>DATDTO010000042.1:0-3598 GCA_035290825.1 archaeon | reverse complement strand
ATTTTCCAATTGGACACCGACAAATACAGGCGAGAGCATCACCAAGCCGCGAGACTGGTGCAAGAATGGACATCGAGGGCTCAACACATAATATCACTGATAAAAAAAGATCCTATTGGAGCCTATGTGGAGACAACAAGGGAGATACGCCACATAAACATTGGCAGGAAAAATGCCCCACCAGCCATTAGGGATGCATACAGTGATTATGTAATCAAAATTCTCGAGGTAATAAAAGAAAGGTTCGAAAAAACCGAGCTGATAAAAAAGGCAATAGCCACAGACCAGCTAGCCGGTTACCGCCTTGGTGACAGGTCAATATACAGCGACCTCTTTATGCCGTCTGTCAGGCCAAACTTCATGCTCACAAGGTATATGGTCACCCCACCAGAAAAATCTAGGGTCATAGACCGTTATACAATCGAGGGGACGGACATAGAAGTCCAAATACTCCGCGCGCCAGGAGAAATTCACAACATCTACCACATCGTGCCGCCGGAATTCAAGCTTTCCGAAGCGCACTATACTGTTTTAGATGCTGCAAGAAGGCAGATGATTTCGCACCAGCCAAAATCTGTTGAGTTTGTGAAAACAGAAGACAGGAAATATATTTACAACATCGGCGAACAGTTGATCAGGGATATAGCAATGAGGACCCGCCCGCCTGTGGCTTTATCTGCAGAGTCGCTAGAGAAGTTGGCAACGATTTTGACAAGATACACAGCTGGTCTAGGTGTTCTGGAAATCCTGCTACAAGACCCAAAAATCCAGGATATCTACATCAACTCACCGATAGAAAGGTTGCCAATATTTATCAAGCACCAAGACTTTGAGGAATGTAAAACCAACCTGATACCAACACATGAGGATGCAGATGCGTGGGCAACGAGATTAAGGATTTACTCTGGCCGCCCACTAGACGAAGCCAATCCAATCCTGGATACAGAAATGACGGTTCCTGGCGCGCACGCAAGGTTCGCTGTGATAACAAGAACACTGTCTCCTGAAGGCCTCGGTTTTGCAATCAGAAGGCACAGGGACAAGCCTTGGACACTGCCTTTGTTTATCCGCTCCAACATGCTCGATTCCTTAACAGCTGGTCTCCTATCTTTTTTGATGGACAATAATGTTGGCCTCCTTGTTGCAGGTGGCAGGGGTTCAGGTAAAACATCCCTTCTCGGCTCCTTGATTTCAGAAATGCTGCCAAAAACAAGGATAGTCTCTCTAGAGGATACTTTGGAATTGCCAATCTCCCAATATAGGCAGCTTGGTTACAATATAGAGAGCTTAAAGTCAAGGTCTGTGATAACCCAAATTGAAACAGAGATTTCCCCTGATGCAGCGTTGAGGACGGCACTGAGGTTAGGCGATTCTGCCCTGATAATTGGTGAAATTAGAAGTTTGGAGGCCAAAGTTTTGTGGGAGGCTATGAGGATAGGGGCTTTGTCCAATGTGGTTGCAGGCACAATCCATGCAGACTCTGCTTACGGTGTTTTTGACAGGGTTGTAAACGATTTAGGCGTGCCACCAACTAGCTTCAAAGCAACAGATATTGTTTGTGTTTGCAGGAACCTGAAGACAGCGGGCGGCCTAAAAACATTCAAAAGGCTTATTGGTGTAACAGAGGTTAGAAAGCATTGGGACAAAGATCCATTAAAAGAAGGGGGTTTTGTAGATTTGATAACACATGGGTTTGAGAAAAAGACCCAGAAAGATTTGTGGAAGCCTTCCGATACATTGGTTAATGGTGAATCAGAAATTTTGGAGAGGATAGCTAATTCTGTGAGAGAGTGGTCAGGCGACTGGGAAGGTGTGTGGGAAAACATCCAGCTGCGATCAAAAATAAAACAGACAATGGTTGACACCTCCCTAAAGATTGACAAAGACCCTGCAAAACCAGAACACATAGAGGCTGATTGGGTAAACAAGTGCAACATCCAATTCCACATGATTTCTGAAAAAATCGCAGAGGAGGCTGGCAGGCTTGATTCGAAAAGGATATACACTGAGTGGCTTGATTGGTACAAAAATGAGGTGACAGGCAAACCGACAATTGTGAAAAGGAAATAAACTGCTTCTACACTTAATAAGTCCCCTCAAAACAATATAATATATGTCCAAACCAATGAAGAAGCGCCCTAGTCCTATTGACAAAAAAATAAGGCAAGCCCCACCGAGGTTGCAAAGAAAACTAAAAAGTTATGTTGAGCTGGAAAGGAGCATCAGGCCTCGGGAGTATACACAGTACAAAAAAGAAAAAGAGGCAAAATTAAATTTCTTCGAAAAATATACAAATGCGTCGGTCAAGTTCATAAAAGTCAGTCCAGACAAAGGCACGCGGGAAAATCTTCAGGAAGCAATAAGGTTTGCTGGTTTGAGGACCACTCCGACAGCAGTGATGTCTGGGATGGTTTTTTCTTTGTTTCTGTCCATCATAATCGGTGTGGTCTCGCTATTTATCTTCGGCTTCGGCAGCTACCTTCTGACAATAATTATCGTAATAGTGGGTCTGGCCTTCAGCTTCTCGATCTTGAAGTATCCGATCAACCTTGTGAAAACGATGAGGATAAGGTCAGCCTCCCAAATGGTTTTAGCAATCCTCTATATGGTCGTCTCGATGAGGATATCCCCCAACCTGGAACGCGCCATGAAGTTCGCAGCAAAAAACATAACAGGTGAGCTTGCTTGGGACATGAGAAGGATTTTATGGGGAATCCAGTTAAGAAAATACAACTCGGCCGAAGAAGCAATAACAAACTATATTGTGCGATGGAAAACAGAGAACGAAGAATTTTCAGAGGCGTTGCGTCTTATAAAGGATTCAGAATACCAAACGCCTGACAGGGCAGAAGCCACATTGGACCAGGCGCTTACTATAATTTTGGAAGGGACAAAAACCAGGATGAAGCACTACACACAAGACCTGAGGATGCCTGTCATGGTAATCCACATGATGGGTATAGTTTTGCCTGTTTTAGGTACTATAATGGCTCCGTTAGTTGCTGTTTTCATGGGCGGTGCAATTGGTGCACACCACTTTATAATTGCCTATGATGTTGTCCTGCCACTTGTGATTTTGTGGTTCATCAACAGCACACTGAGAAAAAGGCCAGTCACATTTTCACAAATAGACGCGAGCAAGCATCCAGACATCCCACCAAAGGGCTGTTTCTTGGTTGGCAAAAAAAGAAAATCCGCGTTCCCTGCATTGCCAATAGCATTGATAGTTTTGATAGTAATTTTGACGCCGCCAATTTACTATTTCATCCAAAATCCAAACATGCTGATACCACAGCCTGGCGCCTTTGATAAAGGTGAACAGTTCCCTGCGGACGGTTTGTTGATGTCCATCCTTATAATCTTCGGTATAGCCATGTCAATTGCTGTTTATTATTTGTTGACAACCTTCCAAGCCAACAGGATACAGAAAAAAATAGAGAGCACAGAAGGCGAGTTCGAGCTGGCCTTGTTCAAGTTGGGTAACCGTGTTGGTGCTGGAGTCCCTGCAGAAGTCGCGATGGAGCGCGCAATAGTTGACATGAAAGATTTGGCAATCTCTGACCTTTTTGTAAGGGCCTTAACCAACATAAGACGGCAG
>DATDTO010000041.1:0-2523 GCA_035290825.1 archaeon | reverse complement strand
AAAAAAAGATAGAATCTTCATAAATATGTGGAGGAAAATGTAATTCTTTCTGGATGTTCATTAAAAATCAAAAGGAGGTGAAAAATAAGTGAAGGCAAAAAATATCCTTGGAATTCTGTTCATAGGGCTTCTAATGGCTGGTGCAGCATTAATGGTCGGCGCCGGAGATGTGATATTCCAGGATGGCACTGTGAATGCAACAGTCGGGACATCCTATTTTCAGGATGTTAACATTACAAATTGCGTTTATGTAGGTAGCGCAGGTGGGTCCATGTGCTGGAATGGAACAAACATGATTTTGCAAGGATAAAAAATATGGTGAAAATCAACAAAACCAGATTGAAAACACGGTTTGGTGTAATTTCAATCTTTACAATGGCTTTATCAATAGCAGCAGCTATTTCAGGCAGCCAGGTCTTAGCTCAACAAACCCCATCAACCCCTCCAGAAATAACCGGAAAAGAGCCGATAGATTCTACCACTGCAAACAACTTTGATGTTAAATGGTACCTGGTTTCAAGCGATATAGTAGACAAAACTTATGTTGTTTCCCTCCAGAATCTTGATACAACACAAAGGACATTTGGTTTGAGCTTGTTTCTAAGGAATACAAGTTTTGATGCGAATAATCTGAACCCTGAGGATATTAGGGTTGAAGAGTGGAAAAATACACCCCATACAGCAAGAATACTAAAAACTGCAACAGAATCAAAAGTGGTAATAACCAGAGTAGAGGATGGAAGTTACCCTAATGGAAGTATAAGGTATAACCTTATCTCAAGTTTTGAAGATGTAACTTATGATAAGCTTGTCTATGAGCAGCGATTCTTTAATGATTGGCAATTGATGCAAAACCCAACAAAACAGTCTGAAACAGGCAGACTTAAGTTTAAATACAAAAATATTAATCTTGCTGAATCCACGAATACTGATGGAATCAAATACTTCAAGGTTACTGTAAGAACACCCTTAGCCAGGAACCAACAGACAGGAATTTACGAGAGTAGGGGCATTCTTGGGTTTTTGGATGAAAATACAAATACAGAATATCATCCGGCTTTTTATTCTGGCTGGACCAAACGAAGGCAATTGAATCTGATTGCTAATTCAACAGCCGCAGTCCCATCTGGCTGGACTTTTAACATAACTGGCTTTGACTCTGCAACTGAAGTATCACAAGGAGACCTTCAAAGCGACTGTGATGATATAAGGGTTGTCATAAACCACTCAATCTCAATACCGATAAAGGTAACAGGATGCGACACACCAAATACAGATCTTTATTTCAACTTTTCTCATCAAATCCCCGTAAGCCAAAACTACAGTGATGCTTGGTTTTATTATGGGAACTCTTCTGCCATAAAGTATCCTGTGGCTAACAATACAAGAACGCTTGACTGGCCTTTTGATGATGACGGGCACATGTTAATTCACTGGACTTTTGATGACATTGCAGGAGGCCTTACCAAGGATTCTGCAGGGAAAATTGGTCATGACCTGGCTGTTGTTACAACAGCTGTTTCTGGGACTGGGTGCAAGTTTGGTGGCTGTATTGACACACAAGGAGACCAGGCTAACAGTTGGATAAATTCCACGGTTCCATCAGAAGTCCAAAATACAGCAATAACTGTAGACTTCTGGAGCAGGGACGACCAGCAGGTAAATAACAGATGGTTGGGTGGGTTCACAGATGAGGATGGCAGCCCTGACCAGGATCTGCTAAGGTTTGGAACAAATGGTCCTGAAAATACAGCCTTTATATTTAGTGGAGGAACGGGAGTTACTATAAACACAGGGGTGCATTTTCCTTCTAGTTTGACCCATGTAAGGCTTACTGGGGGAACATCTGCTGGGGCACAGTTGTGGTGGAATGCAACTTCAAAAGGAACAAGCGGATCAACAACCCAGTTGTCTGGAGCAACCACTACAAGGGTTGGGAGGGAAAGGCAGCCCAACGAATACTGGGATGGCGTCTTTGATGATTGGTATGTTTGGGATAAGGACCAGGGAGCACCACTCTACCTTGCTTCAGATAAACCTGACTTTTTAATAGGGACGGAAGAAACCCAAGCAACAGATTCCTGTACATATTCGTCAGGAACTTGGAATGTTGACTGCTCTGATAGCTGTGTTATAGCAAGCTCAGTCAACTTAAACAGTAACATCTTGCACTTTAACAACAACGGAACTTTTCACATAGACAACGATGTGGAAATAAGCAAAATTTCAAGATTAGATACTTTTCCAGGATGTAAGATAATATTTGATGATAGTGCAAAATTGATAGTTGGGAATTAATTGATTCTAGAGTTACAAACATTGATGCCCCCACGGGGATTTGAACCCCGGTTCCAACCTCCGCAGGGTTGTGTCCTATCCAAGCTAGACTACAGGGGCAGTCAAAATACAAATTATAGCACAAGCTTTATAAACATTTGGAAGGAAATCCCATTATGGCAACAGACCGCTGCGTTTCATGTAATGTAGAAACAACAAATAAGGCTGGTACAGCCCGTTTTCCTT
>DATDTO010000040.1:0-2623 GCA_035290825.1 archaeon | reverse complement strand
ATTTGATATAGAGAAAAGTTCGAAGTTTTTGCCAATTCAACAAAATCGTAAACAGAGTTCCATCCAGCCATCCCTCCCCAAAGGGACTTTGCCTTAAACCCGTAGGAATTCAGTATATTTGCTGCAAACTGAGACCTTTGTCCATGGGCGCATATTGTAACTATCTCTTTTTTTGGGAGTTCACCCATCCGCATTGCGAGTTCCTGTACAGGGATATTTACAGAACCTTCTATTTTCCATGTTGAACATTCTTCTGGCGTCCTGACATCTAAAAGAAGGATGTCCTCTTTTTTCACAATCTTTTCTTTTAACTCAGAAGGCAGTATATACATAACTATTTTGGCTCATAAACCCGGTCAACAAGATAATGGGAATCCCTTACTTCAAAACCAAGTTTCTTAAAAAGGTTTAAAGAAGGCTCATTTGTTTTTTTCACATTAGCAAAGATTAAAGGTATGCTGCTTTCACCAAACTTTTCAAAAACAGCCTCCGCCAACTTTTTGCCTATGCCCTGTCCCCTGCAACCTTCTGTCACAACAAGCCTGCGGATATATCCTATGAAAGCGCCATCAGTCACCCCAAAAACAGTCCCTGTAATTTTCCCTTTGTCTTCAGCCACAAAACAATATTCCCTGCACCTTTCAAGCATTGCCATAAACTTTTCTTCTGTAAAACTGGTTATGTCTATTCCAGTTTCTTCCAATAATCCTGCTATTTGGTTGAAATCTTCTGGCCTTGTTTGCCTGATTGAGATCCCCATAACTAATCGTAATAATACTTCCCTTTTTCTTTCTGCTCCCTGTCTAAAACAGATCCCGGTTTATTTACCCTTGGTCTGTGTGTTGTTTTGTCCCTTCTAAATGTCACGTCCATTTTTTTCAGGAACCTGTTCATTCCGTTCTTCAGGTCTTCAGGTGAGTTTGCAAAACCTGAAACAGCAGGTTGGCCATCAAATACTATCAGACGATTTGAAACAGCATCTATAACCTGCAGATCGTGATCAACTACAAAACCTGAAACCCCACGATTCTTTGTCCACTCATCCAAAACTTTTGCAAGCGCAAGCCTTTGTTCGACATCCAAAAAAGCAGACGGTTCATCGAGCAAAAGGATCTCATGGTCCTGCGCAAGCGCCCTGCAAATAAAAACTGCCTGAAGCTCGCCGCCGGATAATCTACCCAGAAGCCTGTCAAGCAATCTTTCAACTTTTAATAAATGTATTGTGTTCTGGATAGTTGATAGATTTCCTATAAAATCCCTCACTAGCATATCTTTTTGTTTCTCCTCTAAAAAAAGTCTCTGAGGTTTGTATGAAAGCCTTAGATTTAGAAGTTCGCCTTTATCTGGTTTTAAAATCCCTGCCAACATGTTTACAAAAGTGGTTTTACCAATCCCGTTTGGGCCTAAAATTCCTATGATTTCACCCTCGCCCAGACTGCCGGCAGAAGTTTTCAGGGTGAAGTTCGGAAACCTCTTTTCAAATTCCCCGAACTCCGCAACCAGCTTCATTTTCTCAGGGGATTTTGCAACCCTGCTAAAAATAATTGGATATTGGCGGAACCTCACATTGTCCTCTTTTACATAACCTTCCAGATAGGAATTTATGCCTACCCTAATAGACTCTGGTTTTGAGACAACACCAAAAACACCTGGATTTCCATAAAGCATATGGACCTGATCTGCAAGGTAATCTGATATTGCAAGGTCATGCTCTACAACAATGAGATATGGGGCATCCTTTTCTGAGTAACCGCCTTCTGCAAGCTTCCTTATATTTTTCGCAGCCAGCAACCTTTGTTCGACGTCCAGATAACTCGACGGTTCGTCAAAGAAATAAAAATCGCCCCCCTTTAGGATTGTCCCGGCAATTGCAATTAGCTGTAGCTCGCCTCCAGAAAGTTCGCTAACATTTTTGCCCAAGAGTCTTTCTATTTTAAAATCAGAAACAACCAAATCGAAAATATTGTTCTTATCTATTTTTTTGAGTATGTCCCTCACTTTTCCAGAGAATATTTTTGGGAGAAGGTCGATGTTCTGGGCTTTGTAGCCTGTTTTGACATTTTTTATGTTTTCAAGATATGCCTGCAGTTCTGTTCCTTTAAATTGTTGTATTGTTTCGTCCCAGATTTCGGCTTGAAACTGGTCTTTCGAGACCAGTTTCGTTCCTTCTTTCTCATCCTTCCCTCTGTTTGGCCTCAGATTTCCAGAAAGTATATTTAAGACAGTCGACTTACCGATCCCATTTGGTCCAACTAAACCGACAATAATTCCTTTTTTTGGTATTGGCAACCTGTATAATGCAAAGAGATTTTTTCCATATCTATGTATTGGATCTTCGCGCAGTTCTGTCGGAAGGTTTATAACAGAGATGGCGTTTGGCGCAGCTTTCACACAAATCCCGCAGCCAATGCATGTGTTTTCGTCTATTGAAAGGAGGCCTGTTGTTGGATTCACACTTATACACTCTACGCCTGTCCTGTTAACAGGACATAGACTTTGTATCCAGAGGTTTGTCTCTTTGTCCTTCAATTCTTCATTATCCACTACCGCAATTCGTTTTATTGTTGCCATATCCTGTATCCTAGTTTTCTTTGGGGTCTTCATCTCCTATTATATTGTTGAA
>DATDTO010000039.1:0-4732 GCA_035290825.1 archaeon | reverse complement strand
TTCTTGCATGTCTTTAGTGTGGCCGAGGACGAACATCAATTTTACTAAGGCGGTTTCTGGGGTCCAGTCACAGTAGTTTCCTATGGCTCCCGCCTCCTCTAACATGCGGCCGGCTGTGTAGACATTGCTCTGTATCCTTCCATAGATTGTCTGCGGAGCCATTACAACCGGAATTCCAGAGTCTACCAAAGACTTAATTGCAGGTATTATTGATTTTGCAAATTTGTCGCCGAATGGGTTTGCAGGCACGTTCCCAAGGCCCGTTGTTGAGATGACAACACCGTCATAAAATTTTGAGAGGCTCGACACAAACTCTGGTTTTATTGCCGGGTGTGTTTGTATCAGGCAAACGTTTTCATTTAGCTTTGTATCAAGGTTTAGTTTCTGGGAGTTTCTTTTACTATAGTTTTTTCTTAGGTATTCTATTTTCCCATCTTGCCAGACTTTTGCAAAGGGTAGGACATTTATGCTACGGAATGCGTCGCGACGAGACGTGTGCATCTTCCTGACTTTGGTCCCTTGGTGAACAAAACAGTAATCATCGTTTGTGGTTGCGTGCATGCAAATTGAGACTTCAGCTATATCCGATAAGGCTGTTCTTGCAGCACACATCAAGTTTTGCAAGTTGTCGCTGCTGCCACGGTCTGAACTTCTCTGTGCACCGACCAAAACAACTGGCACAGGTAAATTTTGCAACATAAAACTGAGGGCAGCGGATGTGTAATGCATTGTGTCTGTCCCGTGCATCAGGACAACGCCTTCAGAGCCGGATTTTATTTCTTCTGCAGCTTGCTCTGCGATTATTTTCCAGTGCGAAGCGTGCATATCTTCTGAAAGCAGGTCAAAAAGTTTT
Organism: archaeon; assembly: GCA_035290825.1. Taxonomy (GTDB): domain Archaea; phylum Aenigmatarchaeota; class Aenigmatarchaeia; order QMZP01; family JACQNV01; genus JACQNV01. Next base: position 3,879 of record DATDTO010000039.1, on the reverse strand, counting down.
CTGGGTTTTATATTGGCAAAACCTTCTAAACTGGGAAATATTTTCAAGATATCACTTTGATCAAAAGCAGGGAACACAGCGCCTGTTTTGTACTCAACCCTGCTTGCTATTGTGCCACCGCAGCCTAACAAGGACAGTGTTGGTTTTTTTGGGTCTTGGGAATATTTTGTTTTTTTGTCTGTTGGTAAAAACCCTTTTTCTGCCACTAATATTTTCTCCAACTTTGCTCCAGAAAACTCAACGCCAACATTGTACCCATTATTCAACTTTATTATCAGGCAGTTTGGGTCACCTAGCTCTATCCGAGGCATCAATATGCCTTCGTACACCTTGCCTTCTTTACTCACGGATATCCTGTCACCGACTTTTATTTTTTGTTTTGATAGCTCAGTATCCAGTTTTTTAGAGTAGGACATGTTGTATATTTGGAGAGGTTATTAATATTCTAATACCTAGCAAAATGGGTACTCCATCATGTCTACGTCACGTTTAAGCATTCTTGTGTCCTGAAAGTATCTGCCGCTATGTGATTTCCTTTTTCTGGTTTCTCTGGGTTTGTAGTCTGGTAGAAACTCCTCTAATTCACTTTGTTGCATATTCGGTTGAGAATCCCGCCTCACATACCTGAAGGTAGCGCAGTCTTGCAGAAATATTGACCCAACAAGACCGACTGCTAACAAAGATTTTTTAAAGATCATACTCTCATCTCACATTACCATCTCCTGATATTCGCATTGGCTATATCAACCATTTCTGTGGCCGCATTAAGATGCTTGTGGCTAACCCATCTCGCATAGCACTTTAGCCCCTCTTTAATGTCGTTGACGCAGATACCGTCTCTAACAAGTTCTTCTGCGCACCTAATTCCGTCCATCCTATACTGACCCCTTTCTCTAGAGGGACCTGGTTTCAAATACTCTTCAACATACGCGCTAATTTTTGGGCAGGCCTCATCAAGGGCTACTTTTTGTTCTTGGGACAATATATTTTTCCACATAATTATGTTTTTCGCCCCCATCACCAACCACTACTAGATATTGCATCTTCTATCCCTTCTTCTCCGAACCAATTGTTTATGCTGTCCCAACAGTCGTCGCATATCTCGGTTATGTCAAACTTGCTCCAAACCTCAAAGCATGTGCATGCCATAATATCACCTCTTTGTACTAGATTTGTATGTTTAGGTAGATAATATTTTGTGACAAAAATATTCCTAAGAGAATAAAGGTTTATAAGGATGTACGCACAAAATAAAATATGCTGCCGCAGATAGAGGAGATAAAGAGGAAGAGGAAAGGTTTGAACATTACCCAATTTAAGCTGGCCAAGCTGGTTGGCGTGTCGCAATCTTTGATAGCTAAATTGGAGTCCGGTAGGCTAGACCCTTCATACTCTAATGCTGAAAAGATTTTTGCTGCATTGGAAAAGCTCGAGGTTTCTGATTCTAAAAAAGTGAAGAATGTTATGAATGGCAAGGTATACAAGGTTGAAATTTCTGATACCGTTAAAGCTGCAATAAATTTGATGAAGAAAAATGGGATTTCCCAGCTGCCGGTTTTTGATGGGAAGAATAATGTTGGTTCGATATCTGAGAAAACTATTTTGGATAAGTTGGCCTCCGGTGAGATCATGGATTCCCTTGTAGGCAATAAAGTTGAGGAAATGATGGATGGGCCCTTTCCAACTGTAGATGAGGATTTGCCAGTTAAGGCAGCTGCACAGCTATTACAATATAGTCAGGGGCTTCTGGTTTTGAGGAAGGGTAGGTTTGTTGGCTTTGTCACAAAGGCTGACTTGTTAAAGGGTTAGAGGTCTTTTAGTTTTCCAAGGCAAGTCCCGTCAAGAAAGAATACTTCTGCCTGTTTTTTGTTGATTAGTTTTGTCAAGGGGCCAGTGAAAGCGTCTTTTTCTTTTGAGTTTATGGCCACACCACCGGATAGTGGGTTGAAGGCTGGCATTAATATTATTTCAGGCATCGAGCTTACTTTGCCGTATTTCTTCTGGACTTTTTTCTTATCAAACACTGCTCTGACCCAAACCAGTTGGACAAATCTGTAACCTAGCTTATCCCTTATCTCTATTAGCGGGTGCGTGTGAGAGAGTATCAGATATTTACACTTGAGAAATTCTTTTTTTATGTTTGCGTGGCCGTGGGCTATGTATACGTCTTCTAGCTTGAAGCCTGGAGTATCGTGTATTTTTACATTTTCTACAAGGGCGCCAATTTCACTGTCATGGTTACCCAAAACTATGTGCGTTTCAATTTTGTTTGAGAAATAGTTGAAGAATTCTGGAACTTCTCGCAGCTCTTGGAAACTGACACCGGGAACTTGGTGTTTTATGTCACCAAGAAAAATTATCCTTTTAGTTTTTGTCTGTTTTACCAGTGAGTCTATTTTAGATCTTAGCTTTTCAATCTGCGTTGGGACTTTTATCCCCGATTTGTACAGCTCGTGCTCTATGCCAATGTGCAAGTCTGCAACTACCAAGGTTTTGTTGAATACTAAGGCCGGCTCGTTTGTTATAAATCTTAACATAAACACCAAACATGATTGTATATAGAGGTGAGTAGGGCGGTAGAGAGGAAACATCCTCTCTGCGCCAATATATTAACAGTTGAAAACAATATTTATAATATGAAGAAAAAGGTTCATACTGATATTGGGATTGAAAAAGCGCTGAAAGCGATGGTTAAAGGGAACAAAAGGCTTGAAACTGTTTTGGATTTACTTCTTAAAAACCAGTATATACGGGGCTTGCAAGACGAGGCTAATAAGGTTGCTATTGTAAGGATGGGTTATAATGACCATGGCCCTGTGCATGGCAGGATTGCGGCATACCATGCTTTGCAGATATGGGATTTGCTGGGATTGAAAGGGTCGGTTGTGCAGGAAGAAATCGGGGATGAGGAGGATTCTAAGGTTTGCATTTTGATGGGGGCGTTTTTGCACGACACAGGGATTTCTTTGGCGAGGCATGAACATGAATTGTTTGGTACAATCGTAACGAGGCAGGTTGTTGAGGAGATTTTGGGCAAGGTTTACAAAGACAAATACAGGATTGCACGACTGGCTTCGCTTGTCTCTGAAAGCATTTTGTGCCATATGGGAACGCACCAAGCCACGTCATTGGAGGCGCGGATTGTGGAGACGGCAGATGGGACAGATGTAACAAAGGGGAGGGCAAGGATACCTTTTCATATAGGTGAAGCAGATATCCACAAATTCTCTGCGCTGGCTATTGAGAAAGTTAATATTGGAAAAGGCGAGAAGAAGCCGGTCAGGTTTGAGTTGATTATGGACAATCCAGCAGGTATTTTCCAGGCACAAGAAATAATGCTGAAGAAGACAATGGATGCGAAGATGGACGAGTATATTGAAATTGTTGCTTACCTTAAAGGCCAGAAGAAGCCTATCACGATTTTGTAAAGGTTTTTAAACTAGGTTCTAATTGTAAACTATGCTTACTTTTGACGACAGATATAACTGGAATTTCTCAATTGGCGGCGGGATTTCTGAAGAGATTGAAACAATCAAGATGTTCGAGGATTTTAAAGAAAGCGAGTCTAATGTTGTGTGGGACATAACAAATGGCGGAACCATAATTGCGCAGCCAGTTATTTACAAAGATGTGGTTTATTTCGGGTGTTACGATGGGATAATGTATGCTGTTTCTTTGGAGGGGGTTATTTTATGGAAATTTGTTACAGATGGAAGTATACTATCTAAAGTGGCTGTGTACAATGACAAAATTTATTTTTGCTCTTATGATGGCCACGCATATTGCATATCATTAAATGGCTCCCTTATATGGAAATTATATATAGGCAGCCCTATTGTGTCTTCCCCACTGGTTTTGGATAAGGTTGTTTACTTTGGG
>DATDTO010000038.1:0-7245 GCA_035290825.1 archaeon | reverse complement strand
GGTAAAAATTGAACCCGCTCATTTTTTGCCCCTAACATCTCGTCTTTATTAACAAAAGAAAAGAGTGTGTCCCGCAAACTCAAAGAAGCTGTTTTGGCCCTTAAGTTGGACAAAGCTATAAGTAAGGATGAGATACTGGCGATGTACTTAAATGAATCACCTTATGGAGGAAATGTATATGGGGTTGAAGAGGCAAGCCAAGCCTTCTTTGGCAAACCGGCTAGTGAGGTTAGTTTGGCTGAAGCAGTTTATCTGGCGGCCCTGCCAAAGGCACCCACTTACTACTCCCCCTACGGGAATCATGTTGACAAATTGGAAGAGAGAAAAAACCTTGTGTTAGAAAAGATGCTAGAGCTTGGTTTTGTTAATAAAGACGAGATGTTAGGGGCAAAAAATGAGCGGGTTCAATTTTTACCAGCTGACAACTTTACAATCAAGGCACCCCATTTTGTTTTTTATGTGAGAAGTTATTTAGAGGAGAAATATGGGAAAGAAATGGTGGATAGCGGCGGTCTTAAGGTAATCAGCACACTTGATTGGGAAATGCAAAAGAAAACGGAGGAGGTGGTAAAAGAATTTGCTCCCATAAACGAGGCCAACTTTAAAGCAAAAAATGCTGGGGTGATTGCCCTTGACCCATCCACTGGCAAAATACTTGTTATGCTTGGTTCGCGTGATTATTTTGAAAAAGACAACCAAGGAAACTTTAATGTTACTTTGGCTAAACGCCAGCCGGGCTCGGCCTTTAAGCCATTTGTATACGCGACGGCTTTTAAAAGGGGCTATACGCCAGACACGGTCTTGTTTGACCTGCCTACCCAATTCCAAAGCACTTGCGACCCGGACCCAGAAATTGCCCCCACCAGTGAAAATTGTTATTTGCCCGTAAACTATGATGGATTGTATCGAGGTCCTATTACGCTCCGCAACGCACTCGCTCAATCTGTTAATATTCCCTCAATTAAAACACTCTATCTTGCTGGAATTAGAGAGTCCATCGCCACAGCCAGAGATTTTGGCATCAGCACCCTATCCAGCGCCGACCAATATGGCTTGACTCTTGTTTTGGGAGGTGGCGAAGTTACCTTACTTGAATTAACTGGGGCCTATGCTGTTTTCGCTAAAGATGGAGTTTTTAACAAAACCACAGCAATTGAAAAAGTTTGGGGGGCTGATGGTACGGTTCTGGAAGAGTACCGCCAGGAACCAAGGCGGGTTCTAGATGAAAATGTGGCTCGAACAATCAATGACATTCTCTCTGACAACACAGCAAGAACTCCATCCTTCGGAGCAAACTCTCCTCTATATTTCCCGGGTTGGGAGGTTGCGGCAAAAACGGGTACAACAAACGACTATCGTGATATGTGGGTGGTTGGCTACACACCGGGGCTCGTGCTTGGAGCCTGGGTGGGTAATAATGACAACAGCTCTATGGAAAAAAGGGTGGCTGGCTTTGTGGTGGCCCCCATGTGGCACAAAATTCTTTCTTCTTATTTAGAGAAATTACCAAACAATAGTTTTGGCCACCCGTCATACAACCACATGGGAAATGTAGAAATAAAGCCGGTTTTGCGTGGTATTTGGCAGGGTGGTAGTACGTATTTGGTGGACACTGTCTCTCTAAAACTAGCTTCTCCTTACACCCCAAGAGAGACCTTGGAAGAACGAGTTGTAACAGACATTCACTCCATTTTACATTGGGTGGATAAAAGCAATCCCCTTGGTCAAGTTCCAAACAACCCACAATCGGACCCGCAATACATTTTTTGGGAAACGGCGGTGGCAAAATGGGTACAGAAGAATGGCTTTTTTAGACAAAGTACATCCTCTATTCCCTTAAACTATGATGATGTGCACGGCCCAACCCTGTCCCCGGTTATAGACATCAAAACCCCTCGTGAGGGAGCTAAAATACCCAAAGGAGAGCGCGTAAGCATTTCGTTTATTGTAGTAAAACAATCTTTCCCAATAAGTCAAGTGGAGTTTTACTTGGAAGATAAGTATCTGGGTAGAGTAACTTACCCGGAAAACTCTTTTACTTTTTTACCAGAAACAAACACTGTCGGCCCACAAACTGTGCGAGTTATTGCTTACGACACCAAACGCAACTCGGCCGAGACGACGGTAAGTGTGGTTCTGGGTGAATCACAATAAACCTAGAGTATATCAAAAAAGGTGTTTCTTTGTGTGTGGTTTAGGTCCCTCAAAATAGCGGTTTTGTGTAGTTTAATCTCACTGCGCAAGGCTCCGCCAACATTTACCGAGAGGTGAATTGTGTTTCTCCTCCCCAACTTAAAGTCTAATTCGGTAAGGGAATCCGGTATATGTTTGTTCACAACAAACAAGACGTTTTTCTTCAGAGAGTTGTTTTTTCTAACGCCTTCGGTGTATTTAGACAGAAGATTTCCAATAGTGCGCATTTTTGTTTTACTTATTTAAGGGCATGATTAGGTAAAAAAAGGACCTATCCCCAGAATGTCTTATGACCGCCGCTCGCTCGCCACCATTAAAACCAAGGGTTATGTCCCCAGACTTAAGCACGTTCAAACAGTCTATGAGATATTTTGCGTTCAGCCGTATGTCAATCGGCAAACCCTCGGTTGTGGCTTCCACCCGCGCAGTACCTTCACCCCTGTCTTTTGCCCTCCCACCAACCTCAAACAGGTGGTCTTCTGGAATTATCCGGAGACTAATTTGATTAAATTTATCAGAAAACACCGTGGCTAATTTAACAGCAGAAATAAGGTCGTCCCTAGAAACAATCGTTTGAGTGCTGGTTGATTTTGGAATTATGTTTTGATATGACGGGAACGTCCCACCCAAAAGCCTGGTTGTAACAAAAATACTGTCGTTCTTAAGAATTATTTCGTCTGGTGAATAAAACATGTCAACCAAACCGTCTTGGTTCTCAAAAATCCGCACTATTTCCAGTGCGTTTTTGTGTGGAATAAGAGCCAACGATCCTGCTGTTTTATTCTTATCCGCCCCGGAGTATTTTATTCTTTTCTCTGCTAAACGAAAGGTGTCGGTTGCGGCAAAAATAAGCTCGTCTTCTGAAAAAACAATGGATACACTGGAGAGTTCGGGTTTGATGTCCGACGGTGAACTGGCATAAACAACTGAACGGAGTGCGTAAACGAGGTCTGGGGCACCAACAATAAAAATAGGGTTGTTGTTGTTTTTTTTGTCCCTTGAAAATAACGGGAAATCGTCGGTTGTTTCGGTTACAATTAAAGCAGAGCTGTTGGGTGTTTTTAAAATAAGGCTTTCGTTGGTTGTCTCAAGAGAAATGTTTGTTTCAGGAAGTCCAGCGAGGTGTGCCTCTAGTGTTAGTCCGGAAACGGCGACAACCCCATCTTGCCCCCCTTTTGATGGAATCCCTACTTCAACGGCTATTTCTAAGTTTGTCCCTTTTATAAAAAGGTTTTTGTTTTTTACCTCAAGTAAAACCTTACCTAAAACAGGTAGGGCTAGTTTTTTCCCGGTACTCCTTTCTACTAAAGAAACAGCTTTTTGTAAATAACGCTTTTCGCAATCAACTCTCATTATATTATTTTATTACTCAAACCTACTATTAATACTAAGGGTGTTGATATGTGGAAAAGTCAAAAATATCAAGACCCGACAACAATTTACAACAAAACAAAATATTGATTTTACCTCCCACATTTCCACAAGAGACATTTTTATTTGTGCCAAGAAAGAAAAAAAGGGAAACTCCCCACAAACAAAACACAGGTTTACAGACCTTTTTCCACAAGATAAAACTAATTCGTTCCATACAACACCGATTTTATTTGTTCTATTTCTTTATACAAAAGACCATCTCTTCCTGCATCCCTTCGAACTTTTTCGTAAGCGTGGATAACAGTGGTATGGTCCCGTCCCCCAAGTTTTTGACCAATATATGGATAAGAGGCGTTGAAGTCTTCCCTAAGGAGATACATTGCAACCTGTCTGGGTTTAACCACCTCCTTTTTCCGTGTTTTTTGGTATAGTTCGCGCTCCTCTATGCCATAAAAAGTAGAAACTGTTTTTATTACATCATTTATAGAGATAGTCCGTTGTGGCTTGAGGCTGTTTTTTATCAACAACTTCACCTCACTAATAGCCAACCCCCTTTTTTTAAGTTGGCATTGGGCAGATACAAGATTAAGAACCCCCTCAAGCTCACGAATATTGTTCTGTACAGCAGAAGCTACGTATTCTAAGACCTCACTTGCTATGGAAATGTTTGTTTGGCGCACTTTTGCGTTCAATATTGCCAACCTGGATTCGTATTCTGGCACAGAGATGTCGGCTATCATCCCCCCCTCAAAACGAGATTTTAACCTGTCTTCAATCCCCACAATCTTCTTGGGCGCCTTGTCCGAAGAAAAAATAATCTGTTTGTTGTTATCATAAAGGGTGTTAAAAAGGTGAAAAACCTCTTCTTGGGTTTTTTCTTTCCCGGACAAAAACTGGATATCGTCCATTATTAAAACATCATACTTGCGATACTTTTCTTTAAAGATGTGGGCCCTCCCTCCACGCACCGCCTCGGTGTATTCAATCCCAAATTTTTCCGCAGAAAGATAGTAGACTTTGGTGTTTTTGTTGTTGCGCTTAAAACTGTTCCCAACCGCTTGTATTAAGTGTGTTTTACCAAGACCAGTTAAGCCATAGACAAAAAGTGGGTTGTAGCTTATTCCAGGATTCTTTATAATCGCTTGAGCGGCGGCATAAGCCAATTCATTAAATGCTCCGATAACAAAATTGTCAAAAGTATAACGCTGGTTTAAATTGTCGTCCTTATCTATATAAATATCCCCAAGCTCAAGTTGTTGTATTTGAGTCGGTTGGTTAATTTGCTCCAATACTTCTTTTGTGCCAACACGACTTACCACATATTCAATTGAACGAAGGCTGTCTATCTCACCCCGAAGCACCCTCAAAATAGAAGAGTGATATTTGTTTTGTAGCCAATCGCGCACAAAGGTGTTGGGTACAGAAATAGAGATGACACTACCATCATTTTTTTGTATGGAGGTGTTTTTGAACCACGTCAAAAAACTAGCCCTAGAAACGTCTTGTTCTATGTGCGTCAAAACGCTATCCCAGATTTTTTTATTGTCCACAGTAACCGTTGTCATTGTCCAGAAAATTATAGATTCCAACCCCGTTTTAGCAAAACATCCAATTTTGTGTATATCGTGTGGATTGTGAATTCTGGTCGGTTGATAAAACAAAGAGCTTGAAATTTTCCAGACCGCATTATACACTAATTCCACATGTCGGTAACATACAACCCCAAAAGAGCCAAAAGAGGCCGAAGCCATGGTTTTTTGATAAGGATGAAAAACGCTGGTGGCCGGGCAGTTCTGTTGCGCAGGAGACGCAAGGGCCGAGCCAAACTCTCTGTCTAATTGTTACTCATGTTGGCCAGAATCAACCGGTTGCCCAAAGAGGCCATTGGGCGCTTGCTTGTGGGTGGCTCTATTTTGGCAAACAAGACGGTTGTTGTGTATTCTGCCTTTACCAAACAGAATATAAGATTTGTTATTGTTGTGGGTAAAAAGGTGGCCAAACTTTCCACCATACGAAATCGACTAAAGAGAGTATCCAGACATTGCCTATGCAATTTACTGAACAAGATTAAAGCTGGAGATTATGCTATTGTTTTAAAGCCAATAGCTTCACAAATTGAAACGAAGGCCTTGATAGAAAGTCTGCAAAGTATAATGGCGAATTATAAAATAGCACAAAAATGATTAGCCAAGTGTTCCACACAGCCCTCTATGTGCCCCTATACAACGCCCTTGTTTTTTTGACTAGCGTTATTCCCGGGGCGGATATAGGCTTGGCGGTTATTGCTCTAACGGTCATAGTTCGTTTTGTTCTCTTGCCCCTTTCACACAAACAGCGTAACACCCAAGTAAAAATGAAACTCCTTGAGGGAGAAATGGCAAACATAAAAAAGAATTACGAAAACGATAAAAAAGTTCAGGGCGAGAAAATAATGGCCCTCTATAAAGAGCATGGAATCAATCCATTTTCTGGTTTCCTTCTTATTCTTGTACAAATTCCCATTCTCTTGGCGCTGTATTTTGTTTTTACAAAAGGCATTCCTTTTGACACCAAGGACTTGTATAACTTCGTGAGCCTTCCCGGCAATATCGACGCAAACTTTTTTGGTTTACTGGATTTGTCTGCGGAAAATCTTTGGGTAGCCATTCTTGTGGGCGTGTCGCAGTATTTTCAGACGGTTTTGGCTCTCCCGCCACAATCGGCTCCAGCCAAGGGGAAAGAGAATGATTTCAGCTCCGCCTTCGCAAAAAGTATGAATACAAACATGCGTTATGTTATGCCAGTGATTATTGTTTTGGTGTCGGCCACACTTCCCGCCGTAGTTTCCCTTTACTGGCTTACCAGCAACCTTTTCGGCATTATCCACGAACTTATCGTAAGAAAAAAAGCCAAACAGATTTAGGCAAATTTAACCCCCGCTTTACACCAAAGCGTGCAAATAGAAATTGACATTTTTTAAACGGCCGTCAATTTTATGTCAATGCAAGAAAAAGCAAGTCAGACAACAAGTTCATTGGGAGCTTAACAAAGAGATTGCCCAAAGAGATGAATCAGTCTTGTCCATAAAGAAAAGAACGGAGCTATCCTCGGAAATTTGGATGTTGGAAACATCCGGACCGCTTATTTCCGGGGCGTAGATAACTTTCACAGTGTCTGTTTCCGTATCTATCGCGTAAATACTATCCTCATTTTTTGACAGGCCGAGATACCACGACTCCGGCTCAAAAGTTCCCAAACTCTGCTTGGGTGCGGCGCAGTAAATTAAGTAAGGATGATTGTTGTCCCAAACACATTTGTCGCTGGGTATCGTACTCACCGGGAATACCCTTATTTCCTTAGTCTTGCGGTCAAGTATTTTTGTGAGATATTGCCTTGGACCAACTTCGCCATAAACCACACGGTCAACTCTTGGATTGGCAATTGCGGTTAACCCCAATACGTTTCTAAGTAGCGGGACACCCACGTCAGAAAATATTTCTGAACCAGATTTACCCAACGGGACACTATAAAGATAACCACCAACCTGACTATTGGGTTTGGTTGCCAACATCAATGTTCCCTTCTCTGGCCAAGAAAGAAGCAACTCTCCTGTTTTTGTTGCGACGATATTCTTGTTTCTTCCATTATCAAACTCCACAGTTACTATGTTGTAGTTTGTGTCCGCCAGTCTTTCTTGAT
>DATDTO010000037.1:0-2035 GCA_035290825.1 archaeon | reverse complement strand
TAACTTATAATTCTTAAAATCCAAGTTTACTATGGTTGCAATTTTGCCTTTCAAGGAAGCTGACTTATTTGCAAACTTTTCCTCTAGAGGAATTGTACAGATGTCTGCGGATAAAATTTCAATAACAATGGATGATTTTCCTGTTGTAGTTGGATCTGACGAAGGGATTGAAGGTGTGAGAAAAGGCCCAGCAAGGGTTGATATTGAAATCGACGGTAACCCGAGAGTTCTTGTGATTACAGAATCTGTGGTTTCTGCAAACAGGATCAGCTTGGATGAGGATTCAAGAAGAGAACTTCTAGAAGCTGCTTCAACGAAAGATGTTTCTGTTCTATATACCACAGAGGAGCCAAGGATAAAGGGACTTTCGTCTAGAGACAAGAATTTTGTTTTCGGTTATGGGGGATCTAGAGAACAAGCCCAGAAACCTACTACAGAATATGGAAATCCAAACCCCCAAGCGGCTCAATCACAAGTTACACAAAAGCGCCGCTGCGCGTCTTATTGGGATATTATAAAAAATAAATCGGAAGCACAATCACCAACAAACCCTGATTCTAAAAACCAGTCTACAATGAAAGACTTTGTTCCTGTTTTGGAAAAGTCGGCTAGTCCAAGCCAAACAGCACCACCACCAAAACCAGCAGTTAGACCGAAACCTGACGGTAACACAATCACAGTTGAGGAGATGCAATCAAAGTTGTGTGTGACGTCCACAGTGGTTGTGATGTATCATGTTAGAAAAGGAGATATTGATTCAATTGGAGAAATGTTTGACAGAAAGCAGTTCATGGAATATTTGAATGAGTTGAGATCAGATCGCGCAGAGAAACAAAAGGCTCGAGAACAACAAGAAGACAAAGAACAGGCAAAATTCTTTGTACCTTGGCAAATTATCATTGATGTTTTGGGCGAGGATGAGGTTGTTGTAGAGAATTTGGCGGCGATATTGGAAATCCCAACTTCTGAAAGTTGGGGAGTCGAAAAAAGTGGGTTAGAAAGGCTGTTTACAGGATTGCACGACCCGAAGAGTATTGGGAGGCTAAGGGGCGAATACAGGGACACCAGGGAATGGGCATTGTTGGAAAGGATACAAGATGACGGGTTTAACTTGATTAGCCAAATTAACCAGGCAGCAACAGACGCTAAGGGGTGGATTACAGAACTTCAAATTGCCAATGCTTTGGGTGTGGACCTTAAACAGACAAGGGCTTTGCTATTTTACATGTGCCCAGAAGGTTACAATGAATCTTATGGGATGAGGGAGTCGGACTTTGAAAGGTCTGTAATTTTTGAGTATGGAAATGGGGCAGACAATATATTCAAAATCCTGGGTTATACAAAAGAGGAAATATATAATACCCATCAACAACATGATGACGCAATGGGGACTAATTTTTACGGCTTCAGGGATTACACACCTAGACAGCTTTTGTTGCTTGGTTTAGACCCTCGAGTAGTGGAGCGGATAAGGACCACACATGGCAATAAAATCCCTGGGTATGAGGTCACTACACTTCTTCGCCAGAAAGGCGACTATGATAGTTTGAGGAAGTTGGGGTATGTTAAAGCCAATAATGAAAGCGATGCCAGTTTTAGGCTTTCTTTACCCAACACAATAAAATGTGAAAAATTAATATACAATGATTTAAAAGCCAAACTTGCTGAAAACACAGAAGGTGGAGTTTTCACTTAAGGTCATGATTAATCTTTCTTGGCGCTTCCTATAATAGTCGGCAACCCTGATTTTTGGAGTCTTTTTAATAGTTCTTCATGTGTTATTTTTTTGCCGCTCCCACTATCAAGTGCATCTTTTATATCTGATTTTTTTGCTTTGCAATTTGGGCAGTTTGATTCGACTTTAGTTTGTTCCGGGTGATGAACTGGTATTCTTTTGACTTTGCCAAAAGCCCTTGCGGCGCTAAAGCTATAATATTCTGGTTTTGTTGTGACTTCCACTTCTCCAACTTGGCATAATGGACATTTTACTTTCTCTGTCTTAATTGAAGCAATATCGGACATAACTAATCATAAC
>DATDTO010000036.1:0-3102 GCA_035290825.1 archaeon | reverse complement strand
TGTAAATGTGTCGTATCAGTCCTTCAAAGAAAACAGACAATTGGTTTCAGATAGTTAACCTTTTCCTTGAGTGAATACAAATGTATATTAAAACATCTATTTATCTTTTAAGTATAAAAAGCATTAAAATTGACGTTAGTTTGGCTTAACTTACTGTTCCAAGGCTTCTCTTATAAAACTAGAACATTCTTATCAGAAAAGTATTTTGTTTTTCTTGTTGTTCCAAATCTTCGTCTAAATTGAAAATCAATATCTATGAATACTTTTCTTCTTTGGTTTCCTTGTACGACAAATCCATGATCATCGTCTGGGTGATGTTCCACTGGATATTGGCCATTTGCTGTTAGATCCTCTGTTATTATGCCGGCACTGTTTCCACAAAACACTCCAATACAAAATGCAGGAACTGGTTCCTCTTCTGCCGCTAATTCTTCTGCATTTTGGCAATAATATTCCATTGATCTTCCTTGGCCATCTTTATCCAGCTGTCCTTCATCCCTATCTTTTATATAGTACCTAACTTATAAATCCGTATATATTTATTTCAAACATGCAGTTCCTTACGAACCTCCTTATCGCACACTTCAAGTCGTCCATATCCAGATGTAACCGGTAGGTTACATTGAGCTTAATCCATTTCCACAACTGCTCAATTGGATTAAGCTCCGGTGAGTATGGTGGGAGAAAATACAAAATTATTCCAAGATTCTCTGCGTATTTTACAGCTTTCTGTGACCTATGCCATGCTGCCCTATCAACAACCAATATACAGCGACCAACTTTAACAGATAGTTTCTTCAAGAACTTCTTGAAGTTCATGAGGTTGGCTTTGTCAGCATACATCAAGATCTTCTGTAATCCAGAAACAGCGCCAAACATTGTTGTTTTCTTTTTGGATCCATTGACCAATTGTATGGGCTTGGATCCTTTCCTGAACCAACATTTCTTCACAGTTGGATCCATGTGTGCTATTGATTCGTCTTCGAAGAAGATTCTATAACCCAGATCCAAGTATTCTTTGACTTTTTTTTAAAAACTTGTTTCCACTCTTCCTGTTTGGATTTGTCTGATTTGTAATGCCGCTTTCTTGGTGTTATCCTTGAGAAGCCAAGGCTTCTGAGAAGCCTTGGAATAGAGAATGGATGGTAGGATTTGCCAAAATTATCCTGTATATATTGGTTTATTTGTCTGGATGTTGGGTTTTCATTTTCTATATATTCGATGACCTTTTGTTTCTGGCTGTTCCCCAGATAGCCGTATTCCCTATCAGGGAGCTTTCTGTATAGGCCTGCTATACCTCGTTTTCTGAAATTGTCTATCTGGTCGCTAACAGTTGACTGTGGAGTCACAGTCAACTTGGCTATTTTTATTTGCTTCATTCCCTGCTTCTTATGGACAACCATAAGAAGCTTGGTTTTTACTTTTGGATCTGTTTCTTTTTTGTATAGCTTTTCAAGATCCTTGAGAGAAACAGACTTGAAATAATCCATAGCACCACACTCCTTTATTGTAGTGCTTAATTATATTTGTTGATTGGGTATAAATAGGCCATATTTAGAGTTAGATACTATAATATGGAATTTCTAGAATTTGTTGACGATGTGTTTGGAGTTTTAATTGAACCTGTTTCAAGGGGTTGGCATTATATAGATGATAATCTACCAAGATTTTTGCATCCGCTAGGATTCTCTAACGTTTACAATAGACTAGAAAAGCTTCAACAAACAAATGAAAATACATTATTTCAAAGGGCTCTTTACCATACCAGACATCAAACAAACTTCTATAAATCTTCCCAATTTAATTGGCTGTCTGGAGAATAGTCTTATCTGTGAGCTTTTGAAATATTCCACAAAAGCCTCGCATATTCACTAAAAGAGTCTGCAACTTCTTGATTTTGAATGACAATAGAAAATGATTTTTTATGGTGCAAACCAATTGTTACAGTGTCTGCATATATCTCTATCCAAGAATGTGTACAACTCCCTTTGGCATGTACCTAACTTCACTTAGTGGGTAAGTGGCTGAAACTTCTCCATAAGGCTTTCTTGAATATTCATTATACAAGTATTTGCACTTTATTCCCTTTCCATATCTCCTTTTATGATATTCTCTAAAATATGGCGTCAGCTTTTCATATGGCGTTGTTGCTATTCCAATAATCCACATCTCATCCCCAGGCTTCATGATTTTAAGAGTCCTCTCTCTTGCGGTTTGTATACCCCTAAGCCCCTCAAAAACCTGGGTAGTCTCAGCTGTCAATGAAGATTTTTGTTTCGCTTCCAAAAGCGGGATGAACTTTTTCAGTTCTTCTTTTTCTTCTTTCAACTTCTCTTCCTTTTCTAATAAATAATCCACCAACCTATTTGGATCGGCTGCCTTGAAATATTTTGTCTTGCCTTTCACTATATGACTTGCCAACCCTTTTTTTGCAAGCCTGTTAAGAATCTGGTAAACCTTAGAAACTGAAACACCAGACTCCTCAACAATCGGTCCAGAAGTTGTTTCACCCAATCCTATTAGAGCCAAATAGACTTTTATTTCTCCCTTTGTCAACCCCAAATCTTCAAGAACTTTTACATTCATGTTGATAATTAGAATGCTCCCTTTTAAAGTTTTCCCCCTCAGGGGAATAGAAGTTTTATATGTAGATTTAAGTAATATCTATTTGGTGGTAAATAATGGGGAATAAATTTGTGAGGGCCTACAACATGGCAAATGGAGAAAGGGGCACATATGATCCAGCCGAGAGAGCAGAAAAGGAAAAAATACCAGAAAGTGAAATACTCAGACACTGGGAAACACGTGCGCAGAGGCCTGATTTTCAGAGTGTAATGTCTGCGAGGCATACACTAAACGAGAATAAAGAAGCTACCGCAAAACTCCAAGAAGACATCTTTGATTTTCTAGGTGGGTTGGTAAATAGTAGGGTATTTGAATTGGGTATTGGTATCGGTCGAATGACTTACCAGCTTGCCCAAAGAGCCAGAGAAGTTGTTGGAATAGATGTATCGCCAAGGATGTTGGAGAGGGCCAGAGAAAATTTGAATGGATTTGAGAATATTAAACTTTATGTAGGAAAAATAACAGATTTAGATTTTG
>DATDTO010000035.1:0-7898 GCA_035290825.1 archaeon | reverse complement strand
GCTTTTTGGAAGAGTTGGAAACAAAGGGCTGCTTTATGAACTCAAAGGCAAACAACTAGGCAGAGGCTGCATATCTGTCCCTACAGAGAACTCAGAAAGAATAAGAAGTTTTTTTGAAACATGGAAAACAAACTACTCTGTTTATAGAGCCTTACTGTACTAGAACAAATGTTTATCCAAAAGTCTTGCGCCGTCGCCTGGTTTGCATTCAATAACCTGTTGCACACCGCTTAACTCTGAAACCCTTTTCTTTAATTCCAAAACATCTTTCTGCAAACACATGACCTTTACCTGTGGGCCTGCATCCATCGTGAAATAGGATTCCAATCCTTCCTCTCTCCATGCCATAACCGATTGCATTATCTCAAGCGTGGAGGGCATCCAGTAGATTATTGGGGGTTTTGTTGTCATCATTGTAGCATGCATTTTTAGCGCATTAAATTCAGATGTCTGGCCTACAGAAGTAAAATCTTTTTCAAGGATACCTTTCCTGACAATGTCAAGGTCTTGGTTAACTGATTCTAGCCACCCCTTGTAATAAGGGCAAGTTTTAAGTGTTTGGGCCATACCAGCTCTACTTTTCACCTTTTTTGCAGAAGAGGTTACAATCGTAGTCAGCATCCTGAACTCAGACCAATGGTCTTTTGGGGCAATTTGAACAGCTACACTGTCTGTGCCGTCCTCTTTCTCACCCCTTTTCCATTCCACAAACCCACCAGATATAGATCTTGATGCAGAGCCAGACCCCCTTCTAGCTAAAATGCTAACTGATTTTTCATCAGTGGGGAGATCCAATGCCTTGCTTGTGGCTAGAGCCAAAGCTGCAAATCCAGCTGCAGAAGAGGCAAGGCCTGCCGCTATTGGAAAATTTGATTCACTTACTATTTTTGCTTTCAAATCCTTTTTAACAATGTTTCGAACAACATTTAAAAAAATCCCAACATAATCATCATATTCTTCTGTACCTTTGTTGAGCTTCTGATTGTTTATGACAAGACTGTCCTCTGGAAAAGAGCCAAACTCAACTGTTGTGTTCACATTTAAATCGCTAACAGTCATCGAAATACTTCCATTTTGAGGCAGCATTAGCTCGCTATTCCTCTTCCCCCAATATTTCACAAGAGCTATATTAGAATGTGCAGTTGCTGTGGCTTTTGACATATCGATATAATTGAATCAAAAATATAAAAAAGCGATAGTATATAACAATGTTATATACATTTGTAAATACTACAACAAGCTAAATATATAACATGAAAGCTAAAAAACTTTTAAATTTGTTACCCGAGCAAACAAGAATCAGCATCAAAGAAACAGGCGAAAATGAATGGTTAGGCTTCTATAAAATTTTGGAGAAAAAGGAAAAGAAACGGGCTAAATCTTTGATTCAACCATAGTATAAATCTATCCAGAATTTGATTTTGAGCTAGTACTATAAAATATTAAACCCTTTTCCATGTATATTCTGCATGAGCTGCGTGATCTTCCAGTTCATCTGGTAAAGGAGTGAGCGTGGTTAAACCGTCTTGATGGACAAGCTCAAAACTTCTTCCAATTAAATCAGAAAGTTCCCTAACACCAAAATCCTTTATAACTCTACGAGCAACTTCTCCTTTGACCAAGCCACTCATTTCTACCCTAACATATGTCAAACCACCATCTCTTCTAACAAATAAAAGCATATTATCTGGTTGCTTTGGATTTACTGCGTGCACAGTTGCTTTCCCACTATATTCTGTATCAGCTAATTCTCCAAACAACCCTACACAATATCTTCCTGTTGTTGGTATTTCACTAAAAGCAGACTTTGCGCGAAACCCATCAGATTTTACAGGCCTGTTCTGGCCTTCACCATCCCAATTACTGACAATATAAGGCATAATAAACATTGGAAACAACTTTTATAAGCTTATTCACCATCCATAGATATTATGCGAATCCAGGGCCACAGAGAATATAAAAAAAGAGAGTTCTGCAATGACATTCCTTGCTTTGTGCAGGTTGAGATGAACAAGCACCCAGCGGGCTCAGATGCCTACGAAACTGTGAGAAAAATCTGCTCTTCTGCGTGCCAGTTTAAGGCAGACGATTTCAAGAATTGGCTCACAAAACACGATTTCAAGGTTTTTAAAGATGGGAAAGAAGTAGATTTTGAAACAGTTAAAAACCAA
Organism: archaeon; assembly: GCA_035290825.1. Classification (GTDB taxonomy): domain Archaea; phylum Aenigmatarchaeota; class Aenigmatarchaeia; order QMZP01; family JACQNV01; genus JACQNV01. Next base: position 5,727 of record DATDTO010000035.1, on the reverse strand, counting down.
TGCACAGATTACACAGGCACATGGAACCTCCATAACTGGATGATAAAAAACGGGTTCGAGTTGTTTAAAAAGATCGAGGGCTAAAATACACTATGAGCTGGGGAAAAGAAAACAGGTTAAGAAGAATATTTCAGAAAGATGGAAAAACTTTAATGCTTGCAGCAGACCATGGCTACTTCATGGGACCAACGACAAAACTAGAAGACCCCAGAAAAACTTTAACGCCTTTATTGCCTTTTGTGGATGTTTTGATGACGACGAGAGGTGTCATCCGCAATTGCATTGACCCAAAGTCTGGCGTTTCCCTTGTCCTAAGAGTTTCTGGCGGGCCAACAATGGCGCGGGAACCGCGCGTCCTGGAAGACGAATGGTTAACCACGTCAATTGAGGAAGCGATAAGGCTGAATGCAGCTGCAGTAGCTTTGCAAACCTTTTCCGGCTCCCAATACGAATCAAGGTCAATCAAACACCTTTCAGAACTTGCAAACGAAGGCGAAAGATATGGAATCCCTGTTCTCGGCGTCGTTGCATTGGGAGATGAATATACAAACAAATCAAATGATGGAAGATATCTTGCAATGGCCTGTAGAATTTTAGCGGAGAATGGGGCCTCTTTTGTGAAAACCTATTATCCAGAAGAAGGCTTTGATAAAATGGTAAACAGTGCCATGGTGCCTTTAGTTGTGGCTGGCGGTCCTCAACCAAAAGATCCAAAACTTGACAAAGATTTAGCCACATTCCAATTAGCGTACAATGCAATACAACAAGGCGCAGCTGGTTTGGACTTTGGTAGGAAAGTCTGGCAGTCCGATCATCCCATCGCAGTCGCAAAAGCCTTATACGCAATAGTCCACGAAAAGCACACAGCAAAAGAGGCTTACGATTTATTTAACAAATTGAAAAGTGAAAAAAAGTAATGAAATAAAATACATCACATGAAGCTCTTTCACACTGTTTTATGAAAATCACAAAACTTGGCCACTGTTGCCTGCTAATAGAAGAGAAAGGAGTCAAAATTCTAACAGATCCCGGAAGCTATAGCACAGATCAAACACGAGTCCGCAATCTTAATGTAATTTTAATCACACATGAACACACAGACCACTTACACATAGACTCCCTGAAAATAGTTTTGAAAAACAATCCCGCAGCAAAGGTTTACACAAACAAAGGTGTTGGAAAACTCCTTGATAGAGAAGGAATAAAATACAATTTGTTGGAACACAAGCAAAGTGCGCTGGTAGATAACGTGTTAATAGAGGGCTTTGGAGAAAAGCACGCAGAAATCTATCCGGGTTTGCCAATTGTAGCTAACACTGGTTATTTCATCGCCAACAAACTTTTCTACCCGGGAGATTTTTTATACAACCCAAAAAAACCAGTAAAAATTCTTGCTTTGCCTGTAGCGGGCCCGTGGCTAAAACTTTCCGAAGCTGTAAACTACGCAAAAGAAATAAGGCCAGAAGTTTGTTTCCCAGTCCACGATGGCATGCTCCAACCAGGAAGGGTTGGCTCTGTGCACACTGTTCCAGAGGACGTTTTAAAACCTTTAGGCATTAAATTTGTAGTTCTAGACGAGCTGAAAGAAGTGAATTTCTGATTTATGAAAGTTGTCCTATCCAAAGAGCAAGGAAAAGTTGTTGTTGAAGAAATGCCAATTCCAGAGCCAAAAGAAGGTGAACTGTTAGTCAGGATGAAAGCATGTGGGATCTGTGGTTCTGATGTTGAAAAAGTTTTTGGTGAATATGGTATGGGGTCAAAAAAGATTGGCCATGAAATTTCAGGCGAGGTTGCAAAATCAAAAACAAAAGACTTCCCAGTCGGCGACCGCGTTTTTGTGCGGCAACGTGTCCCTTGCTACAAATGCCATTATTGCCTCCATGGAAACCACACAATCTGCGATCTGTTCCAGAAAACAAATGTCGACCCCTGCGGCCTTGCAGAATATTTTATTGTACCAAAAGTAAATGTCGAAAACGGCGGTGTAGTCAAGCTTCCAAACAGCGTGACTTTTGAAGAGGCGGCTGCTGCAGAACCATTATCATGCTGTATCCGCGCTGTCAACAAGCTAGATATCAAAAAAGGCGACTCGGCTGTCATAATCGGTGCGGGACCAGTTGGTATAATGAACGCTTTAGCGCTAAAAGCGGCAGGTGCAGAAAAAATATTCATTCTGGATATAAACGACTCCAGACTAGAAATCGCAAAAAAATATGGCGTCCCAATAAACTCCATGAAAGAAGACCCAGAGCCAATAATAAAAAACTCAACAAAAATCGGGGTCGATGTTGTAATAATAGCAACAAGTGTGATGAAAGTTTTTGACCAAGCCTTAAAACTTGTCCGCAGGGGGGGAAAGATAATGTTGTTTGGCGTGCCACCAAAAAACTCCCCAGTAACCTTCGATGCCAATTACTTGTTCGCCAACGAAATCACAATCCTCTCAAGTGGTTATTCTATAAGGAAAGAGGTAGAAACAGCCCTAAACCTTATTTCCTCAGGGCAAGTTGATATGAAATCCTTGATAACCCACAAATTCAAAATCGAGGAAAGCCAGAAAGCATTCGACCTTGCCCATAAACCAGAAAACGCGATGAAGATCGTGATAATATCCTAAGAAACACGACCAACTCTTTGTTTTGGAGGCGAAAAACTAGCAACAAAATATTTACCATCCCTCTCTACAAAATGTGCTCTAATTTCCCTGCCAACAACTTGTTCTGGTAGATCTACACACATATAACCTAAAAAACTTATAACATCGTCTCCTATCAAAGCACATTTAGAGACATCACCCTTAGGACTATCTAACGTTAGTAATATACCTTCCTGTTTAACTTCGCTATTTGAAAAGTTATAAGGCTTAACACCCACTATTTTAACCATTCTTCTTTGTTCGTTTTCTTCCCTAACTGGAAGCGGCGTCTTACCTCTATATCCAATATCTCTCACAGCATATCTTGCCATACACAGAAATTGAGGGCAAATTTTATAAGCTTGTTCTGTATAAGACCCATACCGGTCTCCGTTAAGTCAATTGTCGAAGAAGAGAACCTATATTTAAAGAATTGGGAACCCAAAAATGCTTATAAAGATGTTTTTCAAGTCTATTGATAGATTATACGATTATGGAAACTGTTCTCAACGACTTTTCATGGAAAATAGCAGGAGTGGCCGGTGACGGCATATTAAATGCAGGTTTGATGCTGGCTAAATGCGCAGCCCGTGGCGGTTTATGGGCTTTTGCGTCTGCGGAATACCCATCCCTTATCAGGGGTGGCCACAACCATCTTGATGTCAGAATTGCAGAAAGGGAACTATTTTCCCATACAGATCGCCTTAACATTCTAGTTGCCCTTAACCAAGAATCAATAGATAAACATTCAAGTAAACTAACTCCGGGAGGAGCCCTAATTTTTGACGCAGACACCAAGTTAGACACAACAAAAATTGGGCGAACAGACATCAACCTTTGCCCAGTTCCACTGCTCAAGATAGCCGAGCTCTCCGGCAACAAAATAATGAGGAATGTGGTTGCAATGGGGGCTACAATGGCATTGACTGATTTCGATTTGGAACTATTCAACTCTGTAATAAGAGATAATTTCGGCAAGAAGAAAGGGACAGAAATTGCCGACTCCAACATCAAAGCCCTGAAAGCAGGTTACGACTATGTTAGGCAAAATCTCGGCAATAATTTCAAATACCGGTTAAAAAAAATCGGCAACGGTGGTCGGTTATTTATGTCAGGCAACGAGGCTATCTCTGCTGGCGCAATAAAAGCAGGCCTCAAATTCTTCTCAGCTTACCCAATGACACCAGCGTCCTCTATTTTGCACACAATGGCCTCTTTTGAAAAGGATTACAACATTGTTGTCAAGCACACAGAAGATGAAATCTCAGCAATGAATATGGCTGTCGGTGCAAACTTTGCCGGCGTGCGTGCAATGACAGCAACCTCTGGCGGCGGTTTTGCCTTGATGGTAGAGGCCTTTGGTCTTGCAGCGCAAACAGAGACGCCTTTAGTTGTTGTAGATGCAATGAGGCCAGGGCCGGCAACTGGAATGGCAACCCATTCAGGTCAAGGTGATTTAAGGTTCGTTTTGCATGCAGCTCCAGATGACTTCCCAAGAATTGTTCTAGCACCAGGTACAGTCGACGAATGTTTTTACCTAACCTTCCAAGCCTTTAACCTAGCCGAAAAATACCAGCTACCTGTGGTGATTTTAACCGACAAATACTTAGGCGAAAGCTTCAGGACAGTCAATCCTTTCAACACAAACCTCAAGGTTGATAGAGGTCTTCTAGCCACAGAAAAACAGCTCGCAGAATTATCAATCAACGGCGGCTACCACAGATACAAGCTCACAGATTCTGGTTTGTCGTTGCGGTCAAGGCCCGGTCAACAATTTGGAGAACACGTCGCCTCAAGCTACGAGCACGATGAAGAAGGCTACGAGCGCGAAGAAGAGGACAACAAATTGAAAATGGCTGCAAAAAGGTTCAAAAAATTGGAACAAGCCGAAAAAGAAATCCCACAACCTTCTCTTATAGGGCCGGAAGACGCTGAATTAACAATTGTTGGTTGGGGCTCAACAAAAGGCGCAATACTGGAAGCAATGCAAACCCTCCAAAAGGAAGGGGTTAAAACAAACTACTTGCAGATTACCTTTGTTTCACCGTTCCCGTCTGATATAGTTGAGAAAATTTTGAAAAGTGCCAAACAAACAGTTATTGTTGAAGGGAACCAAACAGCCCAAATGGCTTCTGTTATCAGGGAGCACACAGGAATCAAAATAGAAAACAAGATACTCAAGATTACAGGAAGGCCATTTTCTCCAGAGGAGCTTGTCAAAGAATTGAAACAAGTAATTGCAAAAAAGCAAATAGTAGACTCATACAAAACCAATGGACATGGAGGAAACTGATATGGGATTCGGTTATATGATTACATTGTGGGGAAGAGAGGGAACATTTATACCACATTGTTGGGAAGGTATTCATAGAAACAAAGAAGATTATACAAAAGTCGACACAGGCGACCCAAAAAAACCACTGTTTTACTTCAGAAAACCGGTGAGAGACCTAATGGAGGACATTTCAGAAGAAGGGGACAGAGTAACAGTTATCTGTATGGACGAAAACGCTAAAAAACTATTTGAAGGACTTACAGAGTATAAAGGTAGAGTAGTGATACCAGTTTCAAAAGAAGAAATAGAAGAACCTGTTGTGGGGGATTCAAGTTAAATATGACAGAAACAATAAAACCAAAACTTACAGTGGCCCAAGTCACAACAAAGGAAGCACCAACATGGTGTCCAGGATGTGTTTTGCCTAATACTATTATCCATAAGAATCCCTCTACCGATCAGATAGAAAACGTTAAAATCGGCGATAAAGTTTTGGGGCTTGATGGGGAATATCATGAAGTATACGAAGTTCTTAAACACAAACATGAAGGCCAGATGTTTGTTATAAAGTCAAAATGTTTCGGAGAGTCTGTTACAACCCCTGAACACCCAGTTCTTATAGTAAAAAGAGAGAAATTTGGATACCACAACAAAACATTTTTACAAGAGTGGGTAGAGGCTGAGAAAATAAGGAATGGTGATTATTTGGTCTACCCAATACTTAAAACTGTAAAAGATTTGGAAGAAGTAGAACTAAAACTAACCAAGAAAATAATGGATAGAAAGAGCAAGAGCTTGCCAAAATCTGTTAAGATAA
>DATDTO010000034.1:0-7236 GCA_035290825.1 archaeon | reverse complement strand
TCCAACTTTTGATCTTCTGATTTTAACTTCTCTATATCAATTTCAATCTCTTTAATTTTCTGCTCTATCGCCCTCTTTTCCAATTCAACATTAACAAGTTTATTGTAAGCACTCTCCAGCTCTGTCTTTTGTGAACCTAATTTTTGGTATGATTTTTTTATCTCTTCAAAATGGCCGGAGTTTATCTTGTTTCTGAAGTTGTTCAGTTTTTCCAGTTCAACACCTTTCAACTCGACACTCTTTTTCTCGAGTATTTTATCGGCTGCATTGAACGTTGAACAGACAACATCTAAACCCTCTATGTCCTCTGGCAGATCACTTTTCATCTCGGACTCGTGCAATACCTTCTTTATCGGCCTTTTCAAAGAAGAAATTTCCTCTTTCACAGAGTATTTTATTTTGTTTATTTCATCATCAACTTTTTTAATCCACTCCCTTGATTCGTTTAGTTTGTCCCAGCGCTCATCTGAGTTTATCTTCTCTAATTCAGTTTTTTGTTTGAGTAAAAGGCTATCTAAGCCGTCTTGCTGCTTTAACAGCTGCGATCTTTCTTTTTCTGATTTTTCTTTCTGATTTTTTAATTGTTCAATGGTTTGGGTTTTGTTTTCTATGTTCTCGACAACTTCCAGAACAAGCCCTTCTGAATTTAGTTTTTTATCAAAAACAGATAGTATGTGGTCTACATTTTTCAGTGTTTTTATTATCTGCTCAGCCTCTTTTTTGAAGTAGACAGAAACCACATGCACCTGTTTTATATCAGCTTCCTTGAATTCAGAAAGGTGTTTTGAGGCTTCTGAGTATGTTGATTTTATACTAGCGAAGTTTTCAGGTATTGATTTTGGGATTTTGTTTAGCAACTTTGATTTTGTTACAAACCTGTCCTTGATCATATTTATCGGCGCATACATCTTATCATTAGGTTCGAACTTTGCCTTCTCCAAAACAGATATTGAAGATTGTAAAGAGTGTGTCTGATCTAGCAGCTCTTTCCACAGTCCAGAAAGTTCAGTTAAAACAGATTTGATTTTTTCAGAATTCGAACTTTTTATCCAATCCACCAAATTTTCAGATTTCAACTCGGCCTTTTCTGGCTGCTTGTGTTCTGCGATTTCCGGCTGTTTTTTGAATAGCTTCCCAAAAAGTCCCATAGTTCACTATAAGAATGAAGATTTATAAACCGGCCGTCCATCAAATAACAGGCGATGAGGACAACGCTCCAGGAAGAGGGGTTTTGCTGAATCCCGGTGAATTCCGTGATAGCTTCTGAGCCCATTTAAACTCTTTTTATGGCAATACCAAATATACTACATGGAATGGTATAAGCTAACAGCAGACCAGGCAATAAAAGAACTTAATTCTAGTAAAAATGGGTTGTCTGAAACTGAAGCAGAACAAAGATTGGAAGAATATGGGAAAAATAAGTTGGAAGAAAAGAGAAGAATAACCCCTCTAAAAATATTTCTGGACCAATTTAAAAGTTTTCTTGTAATAATTTTGATTATAGCTGCTGTAGTTTCTGGTTTTCTTGGGGAATTAATAGATTTTACAGTAATTATCATTATAGTTATACTAAACGCTCTTTTTGGCTTTTTTCAAGAATACAAAGCCGAGAAAGCAATAGAGGCATTGAAAAGGATGGTATCACCTTCTGCTAATGTTTTAAGGGATGGGAAGCTGTCTACTGTTCCTGCAGAAGAACTTGTTCCTGGAGATATTTTGGTTCTAGAAGAAGGGGCTAAGATACCTGCCGATTGTAGAATTCTTGAAGAATATAGTTTGAATGTGAATGAGTCTAGCCTTACCGGTGAATCTGTTCCAGTAAAGAAACAAACAGAGCCCATAAAGTCAGCCAAGCTCGTTGCTGACATGAAAAACATGCTATGGATGGGGACAACTATAACGGGTGGAAAATGTAAGGCTATTATTATTTCAACCGGAATGAACACAGAGATTGGAAAAATTGCAGAAGAAATACAGGTACCAGAAGAGCAAACACCATTACAAACCAAGCTTGGCTTTCTTGGAAAACAACTTGGCATTTTAATTGTTATAATTGTGGCTCTAGTTGCTGTTTCCGGTGTGTTGATTTTGAACGCAGATATATTTGATATGTTCACAACAGGCATTGCTCTTGCTGTGGCTGCTGTGCCAGAAGGTCTTCCAGCTGTCGCTACGCTTACCTTAGCTCTTGGTATCAGAAGGATGTCAGCTAAAAATTCAATAATAAGACGCCTCGCGGCAGTTGAGACGCTTGGATCGTGCACTGTCATTTGTTCTGATAAGACAGGCACACTAACAAAGAATGAGATGACTGTGACAGACCTTTATGTTTTTGACAAAAAATTAAAATCAGTTGAAGACGCAAAAGAGCTGTTGAAGATAGGCGTTCTTTGTAATAATGCAACTATAGATAATGGATTAATTGGAGATCCCACAGAAGCTGCCTTACTTTTCGCTGCAAGAAGAGGCGAGCTAGAAAAATCTGAATTGGATAAAAAATATCCATTTATCACAGAGATTCCATTTAGTTCTGAAAGAAAAAGAATGACTGTTATAAGGAGAGATGGATCTAGTAAAATAGCTTATTCAAAGGGCGCTGTTGAGATAATTTTGGATAGGTGTTCTAAAAAATATCAAAATGGAAAGATTTCTGGATTGACATCATTTGATAGGAAGAAGATTCTGGAAACAAATTTAAAATTCACATCAAAGGCTTTGCGTGTCCTTGCTTTTGCTTATAGGGATGTTTCTAAGCTTAAGCTTTCAGAAGAAAACGTTGAGAGGGATTTGGTTTTTGTTGGTTTAATGGGGATGATTGATCCTCCACGAGATGGTGTTGCGCAAGCAATTGAGACGTGCAAGAAAGCTGGAATAAGAGTTGTTATGATAACCGGAGATCACGCAAACACAGCAAAAGCAGTTGCAGAAAAGATTGGTATTGTTGGTGATGTGATAACAGGAGACCAATTAGATAAACTAAATCAAAAGCAACTTGCAGAGATTTCCAAAAAGGTTTCTATTTATGCGCGCGTTTCCCCTCAGTACAAAACAAAGATTTTGGAGGCCCTGAAAAAACAGAATAATATTGTTGCTATGACTGGTGATGGTGTTAATGATGCGCCTGCTTTGAAAAGGGCTGACATAGGGATTGCAATGGGGATTACTGGGACAGATGTGGCGAAAGAGGCGTCAGATATGGTTTTGAAAGATGACAATTTTTCAAGCATTGTTTCTGCTGTAAAAGAAGGGAGATCAATTTATGATAATATCAAGAAGTTTGTGCAGCTTTTACTTTCAGCAAATATTGCAGAGGTCCTAATTATCGCTTTATCTGTTTTTATTGGATTCCAATTTGGCGATCAATATGCAATTCCTTTGACAGCCTTGCAGTTGTTATGGATAAACTTGATAACAGATGGCCTACCTGCTCTCGCTTTGGGTGTTGATCCACCAGACAAAAACATCATGGATAGGAAGCCAAGAAACCCGAGAGAGAAAATACTAGGAAAAAATATGTTTATTTACATTCTTGTTGTGGGATTAATTATAACAGGATCTGTACTCTACTTTTTCCAGACAAATCTTGCTCAAGGAATTGACAAAGCAAGAACAGTTGCATTTACAAGTCTTGTTTTGTTTGAGCTGTTTTTAACTTATGCGATAAGATTTAATTATAAAACAAAGCTCTTTTCAAACAAATATTTGTTTTTGGCAGTCATTGTATCTTTAGCTCTGCAATTAGCAGTGGTTTATTTGCCGCCTTTACAGGCAGCTTTCAAGACAGTGGGTTTAGGATTGGTTGATTGGGGATATATATTAGTGGGACCAATTGCGCTATTTGCAGGTTTATATATTTTCAGTCTATTAAGGAATTATGGAAGTTTTAGATTTGAAAAGGGTTAGAAGGTTGCCTATGATAGAACCTAAGTCAGGTAAGCCAATCACAACTAGCCTAGAAGAGCATGATATAGATCATTATTCTATTACTTTAGATTTTGAACAAGCTCTCAATGAACCGAAATATGTTGATAAGTATAGGGAAGGTTCAACAAGAAGGTTGAGGGGTTATTGGGAAGTGCACTTTATAACAGACTATCAGATGGACGAAGAAGGCGGCCCTGGGTTATTAGGGTTTACAGAAGTGCAGAGTAATAGATTTAAGTTATATGGTCGAGGTAGTTTGGAAAGAGATTCAGATAAAGCAGTACCTGTTGCAGACCATGAACTAGAGCATCAATTAGATCCTTATGCTTCTGAATCAGAGATCCGCGCAATGACGAACACAACAAGTTCGAACCCACATTTTGCATACAGGGTTTTGTGGAGCTATTGAATTATCGTTCCTGTGAAATTTCTACCTTGCAAAATATTTTCCAGATTTTTTAAATCGGGTCCGGTAATTATCACTTTTAACTTCAATTTTTCAGCCATCCTGGAAGCCACCGGATCAAATGGCATGTTCAAACTAGGCGACCATTTGTTTCCAACAAGCTTCCTGAAAGATTTCCAACTTATTTTTGTAAGCGGTTTGGCCTCAGGGAATTTTCTCGGATCTTTATCATAAACAAATCCAGCATTGGTGATGTTGATGATTGTTTTGGCATTGTAATTTCTGGCAATCAAAACAGCGTCATAGTCTGTTGAAAAACCAGGCTTCCAACCAGCTGCTATAAGGATGTCCTCCTCGAACTCTGGTTTTTCTGTTGGGTTTTTGAGGACCCTCTTGTAAGCGTGTTTTTTGAAAATTGTCCTCAACAGGTGAGCGTTCAGCCTTGTGGCATGGATGCCCAGCCAATCCCTATCCTCATCGTCAACACTAGAAACAACAAGGGCAGCATTCTGATATTCGCGGGCAGTCCTGCCTCCACCTATTATAATAAAGAATCTTTTTGTTGGGAGGTGTTTGAGAATCATGTATTTGAACTTCATCAAAAACTCTATATTGATTTTCTCAGGCACAACAATTGATCCACCAAGGCTGATTATTACGTTTTCTTTTTGATTTGACATAACTGTATATAAAGTTTATTGCAACTGAATATATATGCATAAATGGCTTTTGGCTTGCTTGATAATAAGTGTGGTTTTGGTCAGTGGATGTTCTAACACCAAACAACCAACCATTGATGAAAACTCTAGTACTTTGATCAGGCTTGTTGTACACACACTTGGCGGACTCGATGAGTTTTACTCACTATCAAACAATTCCTTCGAGTTTAGCTCAACCAACCCCGCTGATGGAAAAGAGACGACATATTATGCGATATCTATTACAATCGAGGAGTTGAGTAACCTAACTAATTACATTGTTTCCAAAGGGTTCTTTGAAAAACAGTTTAACTCAACGGATTTGATGATAAACCGGGCTCCAACCTACAGTAAAACATTAAATATTTCCATAAACAATCTTAACAAGAATGTAAGATTTGGTGACTTGATAATAACAGAGAATAGGGAAGCTCTAGATGAGATAACCAGTAGAATAGAGTCTTTGGTCCCAGAAAGTATAACAGAACCATATAAAGAGTGTGTTGAAAACGCAGTAGATTTTATTGACCTCACTCAAACATCAAAGTACAACTGTAAAACCGATGAAGATTGTGTTGTTTTAAATGAAAGCTTTTACGTTTATAAGGGGTCTAAGCTGTCAATCGTAAACAGCGTGTTTGGTGTTATAGATAGTGTAACCAAAGAGAAAATACAAAACATAGAATCTGAAATTCAAAATGTCAAGTCTGTTTGTGGACGCTTCTTGAAATCCAGAGAGGTAAACATCCAGTACCAAGGCTTCGATGGTTTATACACAGGTATACCAAGCTGCATTAATGGCGGTTGCCATCTTCGCTAGGATTCATTTCTTAGTCATACTTACTCAGGAGTCTGTCTAACATTTTCAGTAGCGGTTTTCTCCATTCACGCTCCAATTGAGATCTTATGAATTTAACAAAAACTGCGTCTTCTTTTTTCAAATTCTTCTTTTCCAGAAGCTTTATTTTTTCAAGTATTTGATAGTCAATGTCAGTTGATAAAACATATTTCTTTTTCTCAGATTGCGTGATAGCAAGTTTTTTGGTCAGTTTTTGTTCTCTTTCTTTGAAAACTCTAGTATAATCTTTATCTTTCTGTAAAGATCGCCGAAGGTTTTCACCAGAATAACCAAGGTTTTCGTAGAAGTCTTGGATTTCTTGGAGAGATTTCTTCATATCTCACTCGAATTTGCTTTTCTCTTTGATCGCTGCAGGCGAGCCTCCAGCATGCCAGCTGATTCTTGGGCGGACTTGGATACCATACAATCTTTCTGAATTATCATCCAAAACTAAGGCTGAACCTTTCGTCCTTGGTAGGGCATTCAAATAATCTTGGATATCCTCGATCATATATGTCTGCATGATGGATCTAAGGGCATCTATGTCTGCTTTGGATGTGAGCCTGTGAGAGATAATTAAATCAGCTTGAGACAAGACATCCTCGTGCAATTTTCCAGGCCGCTGCGTCATTAAAAGGACTGATATACCAGGCTCCCTTCCCTCTTTTATTAAGGTTAGTAAAGGATCGGTGGATGCAGTCTCCTTATCATTTGGAACAAATTGGTGAGCCTCATCAATAAGCAACCAGACCATCGGTATTCTTTTCTTTTTCTCGCCTGTCATCATTTCAAATTCCTCGGATTTTCTGGACATCAACCTTTCCATGAAAATTTTTCTGGACAAAATCCCAACCAACAAGGATCGCACACTCCAACCACCGGACACACGCATGTAATGGGAGACATCAATCACTGAAACAACACCTGGTTGTAAAAGGTCCTTTATTGGCGTCCCTTCTTCTGCGAACACGCCCCAGTCTTCAGCTGCTTCAAACCTGTTTATCAAGGCATCCTTGACGTCTGGTTCTATCCTCTTGTCTAATTCTACTGCCTTGATTATGTCAGAAATCGCATACTTGTCGTTGTATTTGGTTTTCACAGCTTTTATTGCGCGGGCGATTGCTATACCATGCTTGTCTATTGACTGGAAGCCAAAGGTCACAATCCAATCATCTGCTGACAGCTCGCCACAGGGCATTGTTAGCGCAGAATCAACTTCAACACCAGCCTCCCTGTAACTTTTCACATAGGCTTTTGGAACAAATAGCTTGACTTCAACGCCAGCTGGCTTTAACACCCTTTTACCGTCTTCTGATTCGAAGCTCCAATCTTTCAGGGCTTCGGCTGCGCGGTCATTTGGGTTTTTCATG
>DATDTO010000033.1:0-15851 GCA_035290825.1 archaeon | reverse complement strand
AGGTTTATAAAGCTGTAAGTATTTACCATTGAAAAGTGGTTATCCAGTACAAGAGTAACAGTTTTCACTACCAATCACTAAACAAACCTTTATTCTTTACTGTTTTAGTTTGAAGGTATTTAAATAGGTAGATATCTAAGTATATAACATGGTAAGAGTTTACATAGCTAAACCAGATAAATATCTTAATACGGCTAGGCCGGACAAGGCACTCAGGGATCTATATGGGGATTATCCAGATAATGAGCTAAGGGGTCTTGTTGGGGTGACAATCCAAGGATTCAATGCTCTTAGAAGGTTGAGCTTTAGAGAAAGAAACATAACGCGAGAAGAGGAAGGTTCCCATGGACTTGTAGATGGTACATTATCTATTGCTAGAATTGGGTTAAGGTCGCTTTTCGGGGGATACACACAAGCTATATGTGTTTTTGGGAAGCCTGAGAGAATTGAAAGGGTAACATATCCACATGAAAGCGATATAGACAGGCCAATAAACGGGCAACCGTTCCTCGACCATGACTATGATCATGTTGGGGAATATCTCCAGAGTCAACGGCTATCTAGCGGTGTTTTTGGTTTTGACATAAAAGGTAATGTTTTCGGGGCGAGAAGGATTGTTGTGCCACAAGGGTTTGAACTTAACGGTGCAGGCGAAGAAGTGACCTCTGTATGCGGCACCGGGTCTGTCAACCCAGAACATGTCCAGGCAGCTCACGCATCTGAAAACGGCCTCTCCTCCATTGTTTTATCAAAAGACGGTAGTGTGATAACATTTTTCGGTGGCTATCCTATTAGAAATTTAACATACAAACCAGGCGACAAGTTTTGATTTATAATCCCCCAAAACCACAATAATGCCTATGTTAGATTTCATATTCCAGATAATCCACAAGATTTATTCTGTTGCCGACCTCATTGGTTGGGGTGGTTACCTTGTCCTGTTCTTGATAATTTTCGCTGAGACCGGTCTCTTTGTTGGTTTTTTCCTGCCAGGGGACTCCCTTCTGATCACAGCTGGAATATTTGCTGGGGCTGGAAAGCTTGATATAGTATTGCTAAATGTTGTCCTGATAGCAGCCGCTGTGATAGGTGATTCAACAGGCTATTGGTTTGGAGAAAAGGTCGGCAAAAAACTCTTCACAAAGGATCATTCGAAGCTGTTCAAGAAAAAACATCTTATCAGGGCAAAAGACTTTTATGAAAGGCACGGAGGCAGGACAATAATCATCGCGCGGTTTGTGCCAGTAATAAGGACATTTGCTCCGATTGTGGCAGGAGCCACTGACATGCACTATAGAAAATTCTTGCATTATAATATTATCGGAGGTGTGTTGTGGGTGCTCTCAATGACTTTGATAGGTTTCTATCTTGGTTCAGTTGTCCCAAACATAGAAAATAACATAGGGCCGCTTGTGGTTGCAGTCATAATAATCTCGCTAATTCCAGCAATAGTTGGTTATGTGAAGGAGAAAAGAAGGGAGAAAACAGATCTGTCAGCTTTGCCGATACCAGCCTAATTTTGGAAATTTATTTTGTGCCTTTCTTCTTGGTCTCGATATAATGGCATATGTCCTTTATACTGGTTGATATGTGCCCTATATTTTGCAAATCGTCTTCTGACATCACAATGTCAAAATCGTCCTCAATCTCCAGCCCGATTTGGGCTATGTCTAGAGAATCAAGTTCAAGTTCTTGGCATGGCCTGTAATCGGGGGCTAAATTTTGATCACCCAGGACATCTTTATTCCATCTATTGAAGGATCTCTGCACGCCTCTCAACAACTCATCTGACGGTTTGTAATCCCTGGGGGCCTCTATTGGAGATTCACTCCATGCTTGTTTTCTTCCAAAGTATCCAGGTAAGCTCATTAGAAATAGTTCCTATAAAGCTTTAAATTCTTGCCTTGTACAACAGGTCACAATATATGTGTGTCTGCTCTCCTTTCAATGTAGTAGCTAATTTTTCTTACGGTGTCTAAACTTGCCAACTCATCAACGGGTATAACAACTTTAAAATGGTCACGTAAAACAAGCTGCAAAAATTCTAGGTCATGTTGGTTATGGCCGTGTCCATTGGCGAAATTAGTTTCTGGGTTATGGCCATGGACAATGCCAACCTGGTATAAAACGCTATAAACCTTTCTTTCAATCTCAACTCGTCTTGCTTCGCCTTCATTTCGAGAATCTTTAGAGTAGAAGCCAAAAAAACCAACCAATCCCATATAAAATATTGGTGAGAAAAACTTAAATATAGTTATTGATACCTGAGTGCCTCGACAGGGTCCAGCCTCGCGGCCTTCCATGATGGATATAGTCCGCCAACCAAACCTAAAACCAAGGCAAATAACAGGCTGCCTAAAACCAGTTGCAGGCTGACAACTGGAGTGATTGAGAAGTTGGAAATCGACCCCATGAAAAAAGATGCGCCAAAACCAACAGCCACGCCCACCACGCCGCCTAAAACAGATATCACAGAAGCTTCCAACAAAAACTGCACCATAACTTTCCTTTTTGTCGCGCCCAAAGCCTTCAAAACACCTATCTCCCTTCTACGCTCAAGGACAGCCATGATCATTGTGTTCATCACGCCCAAACCCCCCACAACAGCAGCAATGGCGCCAACACCTAATGTGAAAAACCTTATCCTTCCAGAAATTTCACCTGCTTGCCTTGCGATGTCTGTGCTTGCCAGGGCCTGAAGATCCTCATCAACATCTTCTATATCTTCTACAATATTTTCAGAGTTTTCAACATTTTCCGGGATGACAAAAACAACTTGATAGGAATCCTTTTTCAGGATATCTTGCAAATCCTTTATCGGGACAATCGCGCTGTTGTCTATCTGCAAATTGTTGCTTTTTTCCAATACACCAACAACTTCGAAGTCTTCTTCATCTTTCAGAGAATATGTATCGCCTGTTTCCAGCCCCGTTATTTTTGCGAGGCCGTTACCCAATAAAATGACACCAGAGTCGCCTTCCTCCAATTTTCTGCCGTCTTCTGCCTCTATTTCCTGGCTGACAAAAACTTCAAGCTTTGAAGGGTCTACACCAACCACAAATTGCTGCGGCCTTTGCCCGTCACCGAGCCCTTGAGTTGTATCCAAAAAGAATATTGTTGGCACAGCTTCCTTAATGCCATCAACAGACTCTATTGCAGCCACTTGTTCATCTGTTATTTCAGAGCCAGCGAAACCTGCCGCAAACCCACCAGAACCAGATGACTGCACCATTATTTTCCCTCCAAGCACGTTTAGGCTGCTTTGTATTGATGTGTTCACGCCTTCTGAGATAGAGCCTAGAGCTACAATAGCTGCAATCCCTATGACTATTCCCAAAACTGTCAAAAAGGTCCTGGCCCTATACCTTGTGATGTTTTTCAATGCAAAGTCTATCATATAGGAAACCTACGGTTTCTCTAACCTTCCCTCCATATTTAGTTGGCAGAAAGCAATAAAAGCTGAACTGACAATAGTTAGCTATAATGAAAGCTTTATTGGCGATTTTTTTGCTTTTGTTGGTTTTTGCAGCTTTGTATGGTTTTAATACTCTAACCGAACAGCCAACCGCGGCGATTGTGGTAGGCAAACAAGACCATGATTTCATGGTGACCACGCTTGCAGATTGTTCAGATGAAAATAACAAAATAGTTTGCATAGACACAGTTTATTACAGGTGCAATAATGTCACAAAAAAGGTTGAAGGGAACATTATCAAATGCAATAATATCACATTTTCCGTTGACCCAATAAAACAGACAAAAAAGGAGTTCAATGTAAACTGGAAGGACCCACGGTATATTGATTGGTTAAAAGTGAAATAGAGATTTAGTTCAGCGCCTTACTTTGTTTTGACCATTTCAATCCACTGATTCTTCGATTTTTTGAAGCCAGTTTTTGAATAGAATCGAATATGTTTTTCAGTAGCATACGTATATATTGACTTTGAACCGCGAGCGAAAGCGCCCTTACAAAAAGTTTCTACGAGTTTTTTCCCAATATTTTTATTCCTTTCCGATTCTTTAACACGCGTTTCTGCCAGCATGCAATCTTCTTTTTTTCCTGGGCAAATATAACCAATTACATAACCAACGATCTTTCCATCTTTTTCTGCCACATAAAAAATCGAGTCTTTGTGCCTTGTGGCTTCATTAAAATTCCCAACTGTCCAGCTTGTGTTTTTTTCATTTTCTAATAAACTATGCACCCCTTTCACGTCGGCCGTGATAGCTTTCCTTATTTCCATGAATTAATACTATTTTACAAAATTAAATACTTCGGCGCTCTGCTAAACCGCCTCTTTAGGTGTGCTCTTACCCAAAATATGAAAATATCAATTCTAGAGTAACACTGGTTCAACTCTGAGAGCCCCCTGGGAGAATCGAACTCCCGACCTTCTGATATCTTTACTGATCATTGAGCTTCACGCTCTCAGCATATCAGTTACAAGTCAGATGCTCTACCAGATTGCTCGTCTTTTCCGCGCGCGCTTTTTGATTTAGGCTTGGAAAAGGGCGCTGAGCTAAGGAGGCTTTATTCTGTATATTGGTCCTATTATTTTAAATACCATCTACATACCTTTTATATGAACAAAATAGTCGCGATTGTTGGAATGGCTGGTTCTGGGAAATCTGTGCTGGCTGATAAACTGGTTGAGGCAGGGTTTACTTTTATTAGATTTGGACAAATAACACTTGATATAGTTAAAGAAAGGGGATTAGAACCTACAGAAGATAATGAGAAGAAAGCAAGGGAAGAGGTGAGAAGAAAGTGTGGGATGGGAGCATATGCCATACTAAATATGCCAAAAATAAAGGAGGCACTCAAAAAGGGCAATGTTGTGGTGGATAACCTTCTGAGCTGGTCAGAATACAAGATTTTGAGACAGGAGTATGGGGATAAACTTGTTGTAGTTGCTGTATACTCTCCCCCAGAATTGAGATATAAAAGGCTTACAGAAAGGAAGCTGCTGCCATCTGATAAAAGTATAAGGAACAGACCCGCAACCTTTGAGGATGCCAAAAAAAGGGATTACAATGAAATTGAAAATATAGAAAAGGGCGGTCCTATTGTAATGGCAGATTTTACTTTGCAAAACATTGGGACAATGAAGGATTTTGAAAAACAGATAGCAAAGCTGATTAATAAGGTGCTTTAGTTCTTCTTATTAACTTTCTTTTCTTTGTGTAAAACGTTTACTTCGAGAACTTTTCCTACAACTAAAACAGCTACAATAAATCCAAAGGCTATTAGACTGACTAAAATTTGACCTATACCCATTAACATACCTAAAGCAGCTACAACCCATATATTGGCGGCTGTTGTAAAACCATGAACTGTTTTTTTATCAAAGAATATGGCACCAGCGCCTAGGAAACCTATACCCGTAACAATGCCTGCTGCTACTCTACTCAAATCAATCTGTGGATCTAAAACTGAAAATTGGATAGAAACAATTGTAAACAAAGCGGCTCCTAAACAAACAAGCGCGTTTGTTCTTAAACCAGCTGAGATTCCATGCAATTCCCTTTCCAAGCCAATTAACGCACCTATTAATGTGGCTATACCAATTCTGAGGACTATGTCCCCAAGCAATAGTTCAACCATAGAATTAATTGTGTTAACCTAAATAAAAAGGGCTATTTGCTTAACTCCTCTTTCACTTTTGTTGCAATCTCCAAACCAGCTTCATGCGCAGCTTCGTAAGTTGTGGCTGCTATGTGAGGCGTTATCAGTAAATTTGAATTTTCCTTTGCGAATTTTATTAGCGAGTCGGTTGGTGAAAGCGGTTCCTGCACAAAGACATCCTGAGCTGCCCCTAAAATCAGTTTTTCTTTCAAGGCATTTATCAAGGCCTCTGAATTAACAATCTGTCCGCGCGCAGCGTTTACTATGATAGCGCTTTCCTTCATCAGTTTAAACTGTTGTTCCCCAATAAGGTTTTCAGTCTCCTTTGTCAGCATTGCGTGTATTGTGATGACATCAGATTCTTTTAGCAAATCTTCCAGTGAAACGAGCCTTATGTCTGCAGATTTTACATATGGGTCAAAAGCAATTATATTCATACCGAGTGCTTTTGCATAACTTGCAACTTGCCTGCCAATCTTGCCGTAACCAATCACACCTAAGGTTTTCCCGTGTAAAGTGTGGCCGAAAAATTTGTGCCTTTCCCATATACCGTTACTTAAGTTTTCAAATGCCCATGGGATCCTTTTTGACAGAGCCAAAATAAGGGAGAATGTGTATTCAGCAGTTGATGTTGTGTGCGTGCCGGACAAATTTATAATTTGCACACCTTTTTGTTTTGCATATTCAAGATCAATATGATTTAAACCGGTGGTTGCCGAGCCAATTATTTTTAGTTTTTTTGCAGCATCTAAAACAGCTTTATCAACTTGCGTTTCTATCCTGCAAACCAAGATGTCAACATTCTCTATCTCTTTTACAAGCTCTTCTTTTGCCAGCCTTCTAGCTGTTACGGTACCAACAGATTTGAGTACATCAATAGTTTCTCTGTCAAAGTATTCAGGCTCTGTGACTAGTATGGAGACCATAATCAAAGTATTTAAAACTTCTAGATTAATTAGCTTTATGTTGGTTCAAGGCAGACAATACAGGACAGTTTGGATGGAAGGTTCGACTGTAAAAATGATTGACCAGACTCTTTTGCCTCACCAATTCAAAATCATAGATTTACCAAAACACACAGACACCGCTGATGCTATAAAAACAATGAAAGTAAGGGGGGCCGGCGCAATTGGAGGAACGGCTGGTTATGGAATGGCACAAGTTGTTTTAGAGGCTCCAGATTCTGGTTTTGGGGATTATATCAATAAAGGTGCCGAGACTATTAGGGTTACAAGGCCAACAGCAAGGAACCTTTTCTATGCAGTCGAGTGTGTTTTGGGTGTTATTAATGGGCTGTCACCTGTTGATGCCAGAAAAAAAGCGGTGGAGGAGGCTAACAGGATTGCAGATGAAGATTCTGATAACTGCAGGAAAATTGGCCAATATGGGGCTGAATTAATTAAGAATGGTTCAAGAATTTCTACACATTGCAATGCAGGATGGCTAGCTTTTGTCGATTATGGTTCTGCGCTGTCTCCAGTTTATGTTGCTCAACAGCAAGGGAAGGATGTTTTTGTTTATGCAGATGAGACAAGGCCAAGGGGCCAAGGAGCTTCGCTTACTGCTTGGGAATTGCATAACCAAGGCGTAAAGCACGCTGTGATAGCAGATAATGCAACTGGTTTTATGATGCAGAGAAAGGAGATTGATTTGGTGATTGTTGGCGCAGACAGAATTGCAGCAAATGGTGATGTGGCCAACAAGATCGGCACTTATGAGAAGGCGGTTGTTGCAAAGGAAAATGGAATTCCTTTTTATGTGGCAGCGCCAACCACAACTATCGATTTGAAGTGCCTGTCAGGAGACCAAATTCCAATTGAAGAAAGATCAGAAGATGAGGTTTTGTTTGTCTGGGGAAAACAAGATGACGGAAAACTTGGGCGAGTTAGGATAGCTCCTGAAGGAGTGCATGCAAGGAATCCTGCTTTTGATGTCACGCCTGCAAAATATGTTACAGGAATAATTACAGAAAAAGGTATTGTAAAACCAAACAAAGAGGAGATCGCTAAACTATTTTCTAAAAGTTAAACTCCCATCATCGCGCGCAAATCTTCTGATGGTTGCCATGGAGGCTCGAAAACAACCTCAACCTCTACTGCTTTTGCTCCGGATGCGAGGACTTTGGCCTTTACGTCCTCAATAAGCATCGGCCCGTATGGGCACATTGGTGTTGTGAAAGTCATCTTTATGTAAACCTCGTCATTATCCACCTTTACCTCATAAATTAATTCTAATGTGACAATGTCCATCTGTATCTCTGGGTCATTGCATTTTTTCAGGGTTTCCATGATCGATTCTTTTGTTAACATAGTAAAATCACACATCAGCTTGCATGTCCCACTTCAGCAGAGGCGTAGATAATTGGAATGTTGTTTGAAGCCATCTCACAGGCCACCCATTCATCAAAAGATTTGTCACTGTAATATCTGTTGTGATATGTGTATATTAATTGAACGTTATTTGTTGCTTTGTTCTTCTCTATTGTAATTAATTCAAGACAATCTGTACAGTAAAGGTTTGAAACTTCACTTTTAGAAGCTCCAGCTTTACTCACGTCCAAATTGTCCTGCATAAACACAATAATTGCTTGTGAGTTTTCGTTGATAGTTTTATCACAGCTGGCTTTGATGGAAGGATTTAGATCAGATTGGCCACTATATTTTTGAATTTTTAATTCCGGTGATGTTTGGTACATAAATGTAAAAGTAAAGAGACCTAACAGTACAATAAAACAGAGGCCTATTATCATAGTTAGTTGAGTTTTCGCTCTCATGCTATAGTCTTTGATATTGTACTTAAAAGTATCTGATTTCAGACCATTGGATAAATCCAGGCAAGTCCAATAACGTCTTGATATGTTTACCGACTATGACTGTTTTTACTCCGGCATTCTTTCCTGTTTCCTCATCAACTTTTGTATCGCCTATATATATCGCTTTTGTTTTGTCGACCTTGAAGACTTCCAGGATTTTCAACAATCCATCTGGATAAGGCTTTGGCTTTATTTCTATACCCATCACAACATCAAAATATTTTTCGAGTTTGAAATATCCAATAGTCGAGTCCACAACAATTTTACGGTTGTTTGACAGGACAGCAAGCTTCATTCCATTTTCTTTGAGTGAATTCAGGATAACTTTTGCTTCTGGAAAGATCAGTATTTTGTCAAGATGTTTTAAAAATTCTTTATCGTGTTCTTCCTCCATTTGAAGTATTTTATCTTTAGGGGTACCAAGTGATGCGAGTAGTAGTGGCGTTGCAATGCCAAAAAACTTGGTTTTATACTCCTCTTTACTGATCTCCGTGTTTAGCAGTTTCTCGATAATTGGTTTCTCTGTTGCATACCAAGCCTCAAAAGAGTCTATCAAAACCCCATCCATGTCGAAAACAACTGCTTCTATGGGCATACTCAAGATTGATTCAGAGTTTTAAATATGCTATGACTAATGTATTAATCCAATGCCGGTGTAGCTCAGCACTTCTTTCTTCTGAGCGTAAGTTCAAGAAAGACCTGCACTAGAAAGAAGTGAGCAATGGTTAGAGCGCCAGACTCATATGTCGATATGAGTGTCTAGAACAATGGTATGTTGAAACATGTACATAAAATTAGGTTAGCATGTTTCCAGCCAATTCTGTTCGATGAGAGATATCTGGAGGCCGGGAGTTCGATAGTCAGCCCTTTTCTTTCAAAAAGAAAAGTGTTGAGATCCCAAAAGAAATGTTTACTGTGGATCTATTGGTCAAAGATCAAAACCCAAAACTGAAGACCCAAGACAGGAAATCTCCCCACCGGCATTATTCTAACTTCTTCAACAACTCTATAAACTCTTTCACGTTGTGCACAATGTGGTTGGCTTCTGCGCCTTTGCTCGTGTTTTTTAAATCCAACAACACAGTTTTCATGCCCATTTCCCTTGGCACAACTATGTCATTTTTTACATTGTCACCGCAGATATATGCCTCCTGAGGTTTGATTTGCAACTTCCTTAGAGGTAAATTAAACATTGTCTGGTCTGGTTTTGCCATTCCAACTTCGCAAGAGGCAACAATTAGGTCAAAATAATCTTGTATATTGTATCTATATTTGACATATTTCAAAGAAAAATTGTCGGTGTTGGTTACGAGGACGACCTTGAACTTTTTTCTCAATTCAAGCAAAGTTTCACCAAGTTCTGGCGGAAAGAATACAGAATTGATGTTTTTCTTCCAAATTTCTGTGAGGTCAAAAAGCAGTTTGGGGTCTTCTGGTATATTGTATATTTTTAGAAGGGGAACAAACATCTCTTCCATTGTTGTGTACTCCCTCATCATCATTGAACGTTCCAGGTTCTGCGCAAATTCATACATGTCCTTTTCCTTGAGCCCAATGCGTTCATAGACTTGTATAACTGGATGCGCGCCACAGACAAAGATGACCGTATCCCACAAATCGAACAATATAGCTTTAGTCATAAAATATAATTGTAAAATAAGTGCAGGTGTTATTTTGCAGGTGCTGGTGCAGCTGGAGTAGCGGCTTTTTTGCCAGAAATCCTTTGTTCCATCAAATCCGTGAGACTTTTTGGTATCTCCTCTTTCTTGTTATAGATGTACGCTGTGACCAATGCGTGTCCGCTGCCGCTTACTGGTTTTATTCTCAACGGTATTACAAGGTCTTCCTCGGTTTTAAGGGTTTTTGCCAGCTCGGATTTGAGCTCTTTTCTGCTTGGCGTCGCTTTTTGGAGGCTGTCAACAGATAGCTCCACCTCTTTCCTTTTCAGCAAATGATTTTCAACTTGGCTCAATATTTTAAAGCTCATATACATCCTTTTCTAGTGCAGGTCTTTTGCCGAAGCAAAAGAAGTGCTATTTTACAAATAAACAATATTTTCCTGGTGCTGTCACACCAAGTGCCTTTGCGATTTCTGAATCTGCCGGATCATTGATGAATGCTATTCCTTTCCAGCTGGTTGAAAAACTTGATTGATTACACACGGGACATTTCTCTGTTTTTACAAACCTTCTGCAAGACTTGCAAACCTTTTCTTTTGTGTCGCGCGCCATAATCTATCTCTTGCCTCCTTTCTTTTTATCCTTGCCGCCTTTCACTTCTTTTAACTCCTTTTTCTCTGGTGCAGCTGCGGCTCTCTTACCCCTTTTCTTGTCCTCTTCAATCCAGTTAACTTCGCCTAAACCAGCTTGCCTTGCTGTCAGCCCTATTTTATACTGGTCTTTTTCCATTGAAACAGATACGATCCTGACAACAACAGTGTCACCTTTGTTTAATTTTCTCTTGCTTTCCCTGCCAATGAAATAGCCATTTTTCTCATCAAAAGTCACAAAATCGCTCATCAGTTGGCTGACATGTATCATCCCATCTACAGGCCCTATCCTTACAAAAGCCCCAAACTCAGTCACGTCTATAACTTCGCCTGTAACAACCTCATGAATTTCAGGCTGGTAAACCATCAGCTTAAACTTTGCTGGATAGTGTATGGCCCCATCACCTGGCAATATTTTACCTTCACCAATATCTTCCAGTGAAACAACAGCCAAAACAACACCCATTGACCTGTCTACAATGCCTTCCCACTTATCAGATAGGCTGCTTTTGACTGCGTCATTTAGTTCAAGGCTAAACTTTGCAGGCACAACGCGTATTTTGTCCTCAACTTCCAATATTTTATACATATAGGAAACCTCTTCAGTTGGAAACCGACTTTGTCGGTTTCGGTTCTTCCTTTTTCTCTAACCTTCCCTTTATATTTAGTAGTTAGAAAAACAAGTAGAAACTACCTCCCACTATAATGTGAATAGGCTATTATTAGTAGGATGTATTAATAAGTGTTTATTCAATCAAGTATTTAAACCATTTCGCCGATTTATTAGATGAAATCCGAACTCCCGATGGGCGCCAGGAACTATATAGATAAGTCGTGGCAGGACTATTCTGACAACCAATTGGCCTCTAATTTGCAGGGTTTGGGTTTTGATGTTACAGCTAGAGATGTTAGGCACTATAGGTTAAATAGGATGGAAATTATTGGGGAGGAGCCTCTGCAAAGGCCGTCTGATCTGATATACCCTCTTTTGTGGCGCGTTGGTATCCTTGTAGGCGTTGGAGCCATCGCAACACTTGTTTTTTGTCATTCTAGGAACGATTATAAAGGCAAGTTTAGTCGAGAAGGACAGCAAATATCAGCTGAAAACCAATTGGATAACAAATAATCATCCTTGTGTTGGGACTTCTTCCACGCGTTCTGGTTCAGGCAATCTTACTAAAATTGCAGTTTATAAATTCACTCTTCATCAAACTTTTCAAACCAATCAGCAGACCTTACAAAATCTATGCTCTCTTCTGTATATTCGTTTTCTTTTGGGTCGCCAATATCCTCTTCCAATTTATTCATCAATTTAGCCAACCTTCTTTTTGCAGGTCCAAGGAAATCAGATACATTATTAGCGCCCTGTATAAATTCTGGTAAATGTCTTACATAGCGAATAGTCAGTTCCTCTCCGTCTTCAACTGTTTCCACCTCAATTTTTAGATATTCATTTCGGGATTGGTTTTGAACCACAATAGATGCATCAACAGCATCGCCATCTTCATCTGTTAGATCATCAGCAGACATGGAAAATTGGCCTGACTGATCAAATTCGCGTTCTTCTGTGCCAACGACATATCTTCCGACATGACTAAAACCCTCTTTTTCAAAAACTCGGAGTGTCCTGTTAACCTTATCGCTTATGTAAGCAGCCACTTTACCGTTATCGTCATCGCTATCATCTTCTTCTTGATCTGTGTCGACGTTTTCATCTACACCAAACATAACATCTACAAAACCTAAAATACCGCCTTTGGTTCCATCTGGTTCCTGATCGCTATCATCATCCGATTCTTCAGGTTCATCCTTCTCTGCGTCCGGGTCATACTGTATTGAAAAAGAGGCTGATAGGGCAACATATGGAACCCTTCCATTTCTGGTTGGTGTTATTGTTTCTTGTGGTTTAACAGGATTTGCTGAAAGATACTCAGTTAGAAATTCTCTCAATCTTGAAGCTATTTTTTCTTCATCTATCTGCAACTGAATTGGTTGTTGATTTACTGGTGATTCCACAACAGATGATGCGGCTGATTGTGCTTCTTTTTCTTGGCCTAAATAATCTCCATCATCTCTGGCCATTTCGCTTGCAACATAAGCCATTAAAAATGATGGGACATCTGACAATGAAAGTCCGAGACTGTCCCTATATTGCCAATCTTCCAGAACTTTTTTCCCAGTGGCAAATATTTCTGCTCCCCTTTCTAATCTGCTTCTATCTATAGGCATATTCCAATAGTTGGTAGAAAGAAATAAAAAGCAATCTTAAAATCCTTTACAAAGAATTATATCCATGCGAGAGGGTTAGTGGCGTATACAATTCCGTGATAATCCCTATGACAATCTTCTCCCCCCAAAGCTTTTCTGACTTCTTCTGCAACTCTAGAAGCTCTTATTGGTCTCCAACCACGAAGTTCGCCTATTCTTTTACTCGGATCCAATTGATCCCGTGTAAGTCTTACAACTTTGAAAAGAGGGTCCGGCTCCCAAAAATAATACCCCTCCTTATCTACGCCGTACTTGTCTATTCTAAGTGTATTGCCTTCTCTTGCACGCACGGTTTTGGCCAAGTATGGATAAGGGTCTTCAAACAAATAACATTTTAATACATTTAATATTCCCATAAAATTGTATTGTGTTAAAGCTTTTTAAGGTTTAATAAGCCTTTGCGAAATAAGCCCTTTTCTCGGATGGCTGGCCGCAGTAGACGCATTTACCAGTTGTCGGTTTCTGATCAAAAGGAATTACTCTAGAAGTGGCTGTTGTCTCCTCCTTTATTTTCTCTTCGCAATTTTTTGATTCGCACCACTGGGCAAAAACCATCTTCCTGTTCTCAATCTGTTTTTTGAAATCCTCCTTTGTCTTGACTTCCTTTATATTTTCCTCTTGAGCCTTTCTGGCTTTTTCCAAAAGGTTTGATTGTATATCATCCAAAGTTTTCAAAACAGACTTTACATCATCTGGTTTCACTTGTTTTTTCTCTCCAGTATCCCTTCTAACCAAAGTTATCTGGCCTTTTTCCAAATCTTTCGGCCCGATTTCAACCCTCAAAGGGATGCCTTTTATCTCCCATTCATTGAACTTCCAACCCGGAGTATATTCATCCCTCGTGTCTAAATGGACCTCTATGCACGCCTTTTCCAAAGCAGTTTTTACTTTTTCAGCTTCTTTCAAAACATTTTCCTTTGTGTCTTCAAAAAGTATTGGGACAATCACAACTTGGATTGGAGCTATTTTTGGAGGTAAAATTAAACCTTTATCATCCCCATGAGCCATTATCAAAGCGCCCAAAAGCCTTGTGCTCACTCCCCAAGAAGTTGTCCAGACAAACTTCTCTTTTTCATCTTTGTCAACAAATTTGATATTATATGGTTTTGCAAAGTGTTGGCCTAGATTGTGCGATGTGCCCATTTGCAAGGCCCTTCCGTCTGGCATCAAGCCTTCTATGCAAGTTGTAAGCAAAGCCCCTGGAAATTTCTCCGACTCAGATTTCGCGCCAAATAAAACAGGCACAGCCAACAAGTCCTCTGACATTTTTTTGTAAACATCCAACATCTGGAAAACTTCTTTGTCCGCGTCCTCCTTTGTTGCATGTGCTGTGTGTCCTTCCTGCCATAAAAATTCCCGTGTCCTCAAGAAAAGCCTTGTAACCTTTGTCTCCCATCTCACAACATTACACCATTGGTTGATCAAAACAGGTAAATCCCTCCAGCTCCTTATCCACTTTGAAAATGAGTCGCAGATTATTGTCTCTGAGGTAGGCCTCAATGCATAGCGCTCTCCGGACTTCTTTTCTTCTTCTTTTTGCTCGATCCAAGCAACTTCCGGCACAAAGCCTTGAAAGTGCTCAGCTTCTTTTTTCAGCAAGCTTTCCGGTATAAACATTGGGAAATAAGCATTCTTGTGGCCGGTTTTCTTGAATTCCTTGTCTAACCAAACCTGGATTTTCTCCCAGATTGCATACCCATGCGGCTTGATAACCATGCAACCAGAGATTATAGAATAATCAGCTAGTCCAGATTCTCTAATTATCTCGGGGTACCATTCTGCAAGGTCGGACTTTTTGTTTTTTAGAGCCATAGGAATAGTTAGTCAAAACATGAATAAATAAGCAATTAATACAACCTTCCACCAATAGGAACGTCTTTATCCGGCCTTATCAAAACACACTCTTTATTGTTATCAGGAACGCCTAGTGTAAGTACTTCTGATAAAAATGGTCCAATTTGTCTTGGTGGGAAATTGACAACACAAAGAACTAATTTGTCTTTTAGGTTTTCCTTTTTATAGTTTTTGACAACCTGTACACTTGACTTTTTAATCCCGATTTCACTTCCAAGGTCTATAGTAAGTTTGTATGCGGGTTTTTTGGCTTCAGGAAAGTCTTCAATTTCTATGACTTTTCCTACTCTAATATCGAGTTTCTGAAAATCATCAAAAGTTGCCATATCACTCAAACCTAAACTCCGCTTTATCCCCGTCCCTTGGGACATAATTTCTAAATTCTGTGTTTTCTTGGTCGTTTATAAGCAGTTTGACTTTCCCTGTTTGGTTTATCTTCGGACAGATATCACCACTTTTCTTGTCTAAAAGCTGTGTGTCAGAAAAGTTTTGTTTCAAACCGTCAAAAAACCTTCCAAGATTTGCATTCTTACCCGTTTCTTCTTGCTTGTTTGGCTTGATGTGTATCTTACCATCGCCTGTTGTGTATATGCCTATGTCAGCCGATTGTGGAAAAGGTTGTTGTATTTCCCCACACAAATAAACAGAATAGTCTGCTAGCCAATTATCACCGACAAGAGGCCTGCTCAATGAATCCCAGCCGGTGACTGGAGGTGATGTCTGTGTGGCTGTTGTATTTGTTTCCTGTGGTTTTGGCGGCGGAAAGAGGAACTGAAATGCTGTAGCCGCAATTAAAGCTATAATCAAGTAAGTCAGGAACTTGCTGCCTTTTTTCTTGCCTTTTGGTTTTTTGTGTTCCAGTTCCTTTGACACTTCAACGTTTTTCTCCTGGTGTTTCTCTAACCTTCTTTCATGTGGGCTCTTGTAAGGCTCTTCTTTATTTTCTTCTGACATAATCTTTCTTCTATTTGACTATATGTTTTCTTTTGGGTTATAAGGCTTTTCTTTTACAAAAGAAAAGG
>DATDTO010000032.1:0-10806 GCA_035290825.1 archaeon | reverse complement strand
CAAAACAAATGGAGCTAGGAAAGTTGATAAGGAGAAAATGGAAGCGAACAAGGAGCTTTCAAAACAGCTGTCTATTTTATCGAACATCTCCAGGGACAAAAAGATTCCTGTTATTGTGACAACCCACACTTACAAAAATTGGGAGACTGGCGAGAACGATGTTGTCGGCGGCGATTCGATCAAGTACTGGTCCAAGGCTATTGTGTTTTTGGAGAGGACAGGAAAAGACGGCGAGAGAAAAGCGATAATTGCCAAACACAGATCGCAACCTGAGGGGAAGACTGTTAAATTTGTAATAACAGAAGATGGGATTAAACCGAGTGGGTTCAAAATATTCTAGACACCGACAAATAATCTATCTGCATGTCTTGGATCAATTTCTTCTGCTCTAATTTTTTCTACAGCTTTTTGAACATCATATTCAACCCTTCTAAACTCCGCTGTTTCTCCATCAAAAACAACATAGCAAGCCCTATTATCTCTGTCTCTGGGTTGGCCTACGCTGCCTACATTGATTATAGTTTGATATTTCCTATCCATGTTAAATCTTTTTGGTCCACTTATCCATTCTATATTTATTCTCTTTTGCTCGTCGTCTTTGATTATTGTTTCTGGTACATGTGTATGCCCTATAAAACAGAGCT
The DNA here is from genome assembly GCA_035290825.1 of archaeon. Lineage (GTDB taxonomy): Archaea > Aenigmatarchaeota > Aenigmatarchaeia > QMZP01 > JACQNV01 > JACQNV01. Next base: position 10,162 of record DATDTO010000032.1, on the reverse strand, counting down.
TACCAAAGCTCGCAAATGCGTGACCAACAATTATCATTGGGTGTATTCCAACCACTTCGGCAAGAGTTTCTATTTCTGACATCATAAAATATCCATTTAGGTGTAGGCCATCTATTGGGTTTGCATGGACGTATGTAATATCACCTTCTTTATGTATTGTCGACAGGGTAGCTAACCAATCTGACGCGCTTTGTGAAGTTTTTATTCCAAATCTTGTCAAAAATGTTTTTCTCTCCATTCTGTAACCATTCAGTTTCTCTCTGGTCCAATAACTAACTTCTGCTATACCAATATAGTCTTCTAGAACATGACCTCTATACATCGGCATTACTTTTCTTCCAGCAACATCGGCATCATGATTCCCTGATAGAACAAGATCACATTCCTTTCTCACAAGATCTATAACTTCCCGCGGATTTGCACCATAGTCAACAAGATCGCCCAGACAGTAAGTTTTATCTATGCCTCTTCCTTGCCTGTTAAGGCTGTCCCTATCTCTAAACACAGCTTCTGCCGCTTCCAGATTTGCATGAAAATCAGACATTATTGCTATTGACATAAAATCTCAGGTTGGTAACAATCCCCAGAAATTCCAAATTCCTTTTGGGTTTTGCCCGTGCTTTTGTTTTGCGCATGTGAAATATCTATAGGCATTACTTCCGTCAATCGACTCGTCAACTGTTCTTGATCTTAAATAAGGACAGACTTCTTCTGGTTTTCGGCCGGCAACATGGAAGGATCTTATCACTCTGCACACAGGTTTCTGGTCAACTCTTAGCTGATACCTTGCACCATTGTTGGCGCACTCTGTGAATCTTTCCTGCGCTGTTTCATGGTCAGCAAATTCCCCTCTTGGTATTTCCCTAACTAAGCCTGTCCTCACTCTTTCACATTGGTATTGGCCTACCCAACCTTTGTCTCCTGGCTTCGGTCCTGGTGTTTTATAGTTTGTCATTTCTCGTCCTCCATACCGACTAAACGAGCCAGTTCGTCTGGAATGGCAAGGTTAGCGCCCCCGGAATCAAAATATCCATCTCCGTCAAGATCAGTATTTGCAAAATTATCAGAACTAACTGTAAGCGTATTTGAGTGTGTGTTAACTGAAACACGCGTATGTGTATTCCCTGTATCATATTCCTTTTCCATCGAGGTAACAACTGTCCTTGAAAACATATTGAATAGCCAACCTGGCATCCATGAATAGTCAAAAATGGGTTCTTTATGACTGCGTTCAACCTCTCCTGTTCTTAAAACATCCTCGCGCAGCCTTCTTTCTATTTCTCTGTTTCTTCTGATGGATTTTGCGATATCCGAAAAAACCTGTCTATACTCTACTTTCACTTCTTCAACTTCCTCTTCTGTAAGCAGCATGGGACCATCTGGAGAGTTTTTAAAAGGATTTATGGGTTCAAAGCTTTTTTCTGCGGGATAAAATGTAAACCTTTCATAAACATGTTCATAATCCTGTTCATAACGCCAAGAATTGTCTTTCAATTTTGTATCTAGTCCCGTAATATCAAGGTTCACGGGCCCCTTCCGTGGAGAGTGTTTTGTGTTTCCTCCCCTACTAGCAATCCTCATGGACCCGTTCAGTGGGGTGCTATCACAAATCCAAAGATTTCTCCCATGTGGAAGGTAAAAAATCTGAGTCCCCAAATCCAGAGTATCCATAACAACTTCAATATCTGTCCTTGTGTCTTTTGGTTGTGTATACTTGTCCTCCACACAACTTGCATCAAGAGCTAAGGTCAAAGCCGCAGCTGCACAAAGGCCAGATGCGAACCTGTAAGCTTTTCTTGCGTCTAGATTTTCTGCAAAACTTCTCGCGTAGTTTGTGAGTTTTCTCATATTTATTTTCTCGACTCCAAAACCTCTTTTGCTTTTTCGTTGAGAGCTTCGTATATTTCCCTTATTTTCTTTCCAAGACCAGACAATCTCTGTCCAACTTCCAAATCGTCATATTCGTGCAATACTTTGTGATCTTCAGATAACGATCCCCCAAGTGGACCATTGAGACCATCACAATGTTTTGATATTTTGTCTATAACTACATCCTCCCCCTCTATATGTCCAGATGTCCACTCACCACGCCCTCCTCTATCAGGAAATGTGTTAGTAAAGTAAATCCCCTCTGGTTGAACCCTAATCAGAAAGTTGGATCCTTTTATTTCAGCAGGACCATCAATACCCATAATATGCATCTTATCAAAACCCCTCTCTGGTTCTATCACAGTCACATTAACGTAATTTTCTTCTTCTCCATATGTAAACAACCACATGTCGCGACTAATATGAGACTTGAGTCGATAAAAATCAATATTGTTCAAATATCTTCTTATTCTATCCGCTACATCTTCCTCAACTTCAGTCGTAGATGCAACTTCTGGTTCTTCTTCCGGAATTTCAAGCCTTTCCTCTCTTGGTTCTAATTGCCATGTGGTGCCTCTCCACTTTCCACCTTTGTCATAAACAGATGTTTCCGTGTTCACCTTTCCGTTGCTCCTTGAGGATTTAACTCTCCTTTCTTGTGGTTCAAATTCCCTTTTCTCAACATATCCGCCTTCTGGAGTCTCAGAACCAAAAACAGCAAACCTTCCTCTTGTTACCCTTTCCTCAACAGTTGACAAATCGCCGTCATGATCTAGAAGAGTGACTTCCCTTCCATTTTCTGTGTATGATTTGATGATTGTCGGCTCCGATGATTTTAAAAACCAACTCAAACACACAACAGCTACTCCTGCAATTACAGTTGCACCAAAACTTCTTGCGTAGTTTGTAAGTGTTCGTGGCATATTTCTGTGCTTTATGCTATTAAATATTTGTTACCTGACAATAGTTAACTTTATGGTATTTAAAGCTATATAACAATGTTATATCTACTCTTCTTTTTTAGAACTAATCTTATTCACAAACCCGTCCCTAACACACAATTTCCAGGGCTTTTTCTTGAATGCTTTTACAGAGACGATTTTGAGGCCGCACTTCTTGCAGGTTTCAGGAAGCATTTTCAAATTCCCTTGGTGGGGCAAGGAAAAGGTTTGTGTGCAATTTGGGTAGCCTGTGCAGCCAATAAACCTTTTCTTGTCTTTTGATGTTCGGATCACAAGGTTCCCGCCGCAAGCGCATTTACCTACTGTTGTGGCTTCTGCCATCAAGGCCCGCACGCCCTTTATCAGTTCCTGCCCAATGCTCTTTTCATTTTTTCTGAAATCATCAAGTATCTTTTTAAGCTCCTTTCTCGCGCTCTCCACTATCTCTTCCTTCTTCTTTTTTCCATCCAAAATCTCTTCCATCTCTTTTTCAAAATTCTTTGTCAGGTCAACAGACACGATCTCAGGTGAATATTTTTCCAACGCCGAGGCTATAGCATTTCCCAGATCTGTCACAACAATCGACTTTTCCTTTATGTAATTCCTATCATACAATGTCTGCAAAATCTGTGCTCTTGTTGCCTTTGTCCCTAGGTTTAGTGACTCCATTTTTTTCAGTATGGAAGCCTGTGAATACCTTTCAGGTGGCTTGGTTTCGTCCTCTGACATTTTCAATTCTTTTACAGGGAGGTTCTCGCCCTTTCCAATTTCGGGTAAAGTCTGCTCCTTGAATTTTACATAAGGCTTGTACAGGTCTATCCAGTTTGCGACCAAAGTTCTGGAGCCGCTTGCCACGAATTTCTCGCCATTCACATCCACTACCAGTGTGACTGTCTCCCTTAAAGACGGCTCGCCGAAAACAGCAAGGAACCTTTTCACAATCATGTCATACAACTTTAGTTGTTGGGTCGTCAGGTTTGTTGGTTTGTCACCAGTTGGATAAATTGCGGGGTGTGCAGGATCTGTTTTCGGCCCTTCTGTTGGCACAAGCTTTCCCTTCAAAACGATTTCGCAGAGATGGGTGAAGTTCCTGTTTTTGGAAAGCTTTTCTATTATGGCTTTCAACCCTAATTTAGCAGACAGTTTCTGGCTTGATGTCCTTGGGTAGCTGATCAAAGCCTGCTCATACAAAGATTGTGCGATGTCCAAGGTCTGCTTTGGTGAAAAACCGAAACTTGAATAGGCTTCCCTTTGCAATGTTGTCAAATCAAAAGGGTACGGAGGCGACTGTTTTGTCTGCTTTCTTGTCATCGAATCCACGATCGCCGGCTTGCCTTTACACGAATTGAATATTTTTTCCGCGTCCGGCTTATTCCAAAACTTTTCTGTTTTGTGCAAGGCTGTTATCTCTTCCTTATCTTTGAGCACAGTGAGCTTAATTTGCCAAAAACTTTCCGGCTTAAATGACTCTATTTCCCTCTCCCTGACTTCCAATATCTCTAATGTCGGTCCTTGGACACGCCCATTTGAGAGGGTTTCATATCCACCAATAGATTTTAGAGCTAGTGTTAAAGCCCGCGACATATTGATACCCCAAAAAAAATCTAAGTGATGACGTGCGAGCCCAGCCTCAACTTGCGGGAAGTCTAGGTGTTCAGAAGCGTCATCATATGCAGCGACCAAATCCTCTTTTGTTAGCGTTGAGAACTTCATCCTTTTTCCATCATCTTTCTTGCAGATGAACTTCAGTATATTTGCTGCAATAACAGAGCCCTCAGTGTCGTAATCTGTTGCTGAGATGAAGTCTGCTGCTTCCTTTGCCAGGAACTGGATGTTTTTGAAATACTTTTCGGACCATGTATTGTTTTTGTTGACTTCGAAAATCGGCCTCCACTCAACATCAAAAACAGGATATGTCCACTCTGTGCTCGTCTTTTTTTGGGTTAAAACAAACAAATGGCCGACAGCCGGCACCACAACGATCTCTTTTCCCTTTCTTTTTATTTTATAATACTTAACACCAAACTTTTCCAATTCCTGGACTTGGCCTTCTGACAGTGCTTGCGCTATTTTTTGGGCCGCAGACGGTTTTTCACTTAGTATCAATGTGTACGCCATAAATCCATTGGAAGTTGACAAAGTCAACCACACAATTGCCAATAGTTTATTCTAACAGAGAACAAGGTATAAATAAGTTTCAGTTTCTTGTAGTGCGATAAATCTTCGAAAATTAACCAATAAATAAAAATGCTAGGTCTTTCTAGGACAATTTATTAGATGTAACGAACGAGGAGTTGCAACGACGAGTGAGAGTTTTCTTTAGTGTAGGTTTCTTTTGAATAAATTTACCAGAAAAGAAAAGTACTATTTCTTTGCAATCTGGCTAAACATAGGCGCCATCACGTCCTTTACAAGGTGCTGTGAATTTGCCCAAAATGCAACGTCCTGTGTCTGGTGTATTTTTGTGTCGTCTGTTAAGGACATGACAACCTGATCATTGTCAACTGTGATAACCCTTCCCATCGGCGCATCCAAATGCTTTAGCTCTGCAATTTGCCTTAACTCTGAAATGTGGTTGCCTTTGACGCCTTCAATAGGTGCGAAAACCTTGACTTTTACGCCTTTCTTTGAAAGCTTTTTCAGGACATTGAAATGGGCTTTGTGAAGATCTTCCAACCCTTGGGATGTTGTGACAACTGTGATCTTCTCTTTCGCCTTCTTAAAAACGGACCTTAGTTGCTGATTGATTGCGTGCCTGCCTTTTATTGTGCCTGTCATTTCAAAAGGCTGTATTAAACTGAAGCCTTCCTTAAAGAGGTTCTCCAATTCAACTACATGATTTGATCTTGAAAATTTGTCAATCCTTTCCTGAAGGTCAAGGTGCCTCTGCTCCATGTTTTGTTTGACCCTTTCCAAAGCGTCTTTTGGCTCTAAAGCAACATACCTTATTGGTTTTGACGGTTGTAAAACAACAAAGCCTTTGTCTGATAGGCTTTCTAAAATATCATAAGAACGGGATCTTGGGACTTTGGCGATGTTTGAAACTTCGCCTGCTGTGCCGATGCCTTTTGCTAAAAGCGCGACATAGATCTTCCTTTCATAAAGGTTGAGACCAATTCCCTTCAATGCATCAAAAACTTCATTTGAAACTACCATACTTAAATTTGAAATGACTATTGTCATTTTCTGTTCTAAGCTGTTAAACGTCGCCCAGCCTTTGTTTGTTTAATTTAATTATCACCGACCTTGCTTAAATACTTATACTACTTAGACCGAGTGAACTTAACAACCTGTGTATATAGTGTACGTAAGCTTTATATACTTTTTGTCACTCTATAGTAATACCGATGTATTTAAATACCTTTCGGTACCCCTCCAATTGCATGTAAACACATTTTCAGCATACAGCGGCCTTATAGGTTTACAACCGGCGTGTTAAGGGCGTCTTCCTGTGCTGTGTAATATGTCCTTTCTTTGAAGCCGAAAATGCCTGAAAACACGTTTCCTGGGAATGTTCTTACTGCAGTGTTGAAGCCTTGTATTGATTGTATGTATCTTCCCCTTGCGGTGGATATCCTGTTCTGCGCGCCTGTAAGCTCGTCCTTAAGGTTGGTGTATTGCGATTGGGCTTTTAGGTCAGGATAATTCTCTGCAACCGCGATGAGTTTTTCCAAACCAAATGTTATTTGCTGTCCTGTTGTATCACGCTCTAGCTGTGTTTTCGCTGAGCTCCATCTTGTCCTTAAATCAGTCAAATTCTGCAACAGCTCACCTTCATAGGTTGTATAGCTTTTTACAAGAGTAACCAGATTCGGGATCAAATCATATTGCCGCTGGTATTGGTTTTCAACCTCAGACCATTTACCGTTTATGTCTTGGTCTAGAACAACAAAATTGTTAAACATTGAAATGAAGAACAGCGCTATTACCAATATAATAATAAGGCCAATGATTGCTTTCTTGTGTTTTTGCCAAAAACTTTTTTCAGCCATAATATCACTTCTTAGTTTTTGTGGTTTAAAAACCTCCTCCTGAGCCGCCGCCAAAACCGCAGCCAGCAACAATAATCATCCCCCCTATTCCATGGCGCCTTCTAACCTTTTTCTTTATTTTCTTGCCGCATTTTTTGCAGACAAATTCGTAAACAGTATACTCGCCATCCTCTGTTGTTTTTGCAACAGCCATTTTTATTTTGCAGTCTGGACATTTTTGAGACACTCTGCCAAGGACAAAAGATAGAATTATGAAAACAAAAACAACTAACCAAATAACAAGCCAAAAATTATCAAAGTAATCTTCTGACTTATTTGTACCGGAAAACTCCCCGCTGCCAGAAATGACATCACCGGTTGCTTTTGCCATCTTGAAAAGGCCTTCGCCGTATTTGCCTTCTGTAAGCAGCGGTGTGAATTCCCTCCTTATGTTTCCAGCCCTTGAGTCTGTTAAAATCCCTTCAACCCCATAACCTGTTTCAATTTCCACCCTCCTCTCCGGTTTGAATGTGAGCAAAATCAGGACACCATTATCCTTTCCCTTTTGGCCGATATTCCATTCATCGAAAAGTTTGGTCGCATACTCTTTTGCAACATAAGGCGTTGTGTCATCAACAGTCGCGATAAAAACTTGCGATGTGCTATTTAATTCTATTTCCCTGCCCAAAGAGTTTATTGCGGCCTCCCACTCAGGTTCTATCACATTGGCAAAATCACTGGCATAGTTCACTGGTTTTGGGAAGCTCTGAGCAGATACACTTATAGAAAATAATAACAAAACAATTGCAGGTAGCAAAAACTTTTTCATCTTTAGAATTGGTTTATTTGTTTATTAGCTTCTTTCAAGTCGATATGACCATACCCATATTTAAATATTATCAATTTCCAATAAATTCGTGGTCATACAAAATCAGATAAAAGTTAGAAATCTTCTGTGATCAATCTGAAGTTATGTGGATGAAGATGTATTAGATGAATTAGTGAATTATATTAAGCGACCGCGTCTTTTGCCTTCTTCTAACATTGCCCCTCTTTTACCAAGCCATTGATCTATTTGTGCTGTGTGCTGGGTCCAATCATAATCTCTTAAACCTTGCATAACATCTTCTGGTAAAAACCATAAACCCATTATCTTAACTGTTTCAAACTTATACAACTCACCGCGTTTTTTTCTTTCATAATCTCTACCAGCAGCCCCCACATAATCAAAGGCATTTGCATTAATGTGAAATACAGCTCTAGGCCTTATTCTCGCATCAACGAACTGACGTTTGCTCCCAAGTGGAAAGACACACACTACTTCAATATCTTCTTGCATTTCTAAAAAATCTGTTTCTGGTGGAATTTGAAGATTTCCACTAGCATCATTTAATTTTCCATTGGCCCTGTAATGTTCTAAGGTTCTAGTTATTTGTTGCCTTTCAGTTCCTATGAACACCACACCAGAATTTGGAAGTTGGTATCTAAAATATCTACATTCATCTGCCATAAAAAGTGGTTGAACCTAAGCTTTAAATTCGCATATGTATATAAGGATTATTTGCGTTGTCCCCGCCCTTTCTGCATTTCGTACAGCTTTGCCATCCTTTCTGTGGAATCGACTTGTGAAAGAAGTTTCTCAACCCTTAAAGAAATGAATCTCGGGAACCTCAAAGCAAATCCAGAATTATACGTCGGGCTTTTCTGTATCTCCTCGTAAGCGACCTCTATGACGATTTTCGGTTTAACTTTTATTTCATTTCCACTCTCAGAAATTATCAGGGGCTTCAGCATTTTTGTGAGCTCGTCCAAAGTCAAGTCTCCTTCTTGTTCTTTTTTCTCTTTTATTCCTGTTCCGAGCATCCCACACTCCAAAAATTCTCCGGTCTTCTCATCTCTGCAACCGAGAATTAGCGAGCCTATCCAGCCTGTCCTTTTTCCAGTCCCGTGGACTCCACCAACAATCACCAAATCCAGATTCTCCATTGTTGGTTTTATTTTTAACCAGTAACCCACACGCCTACCAGGTTGGTATTTTGCGTCCATGTTTTTTACAATCAAACCCTCTTCACCTTCTTCCAAAGATTTTTTGTAGAATTTCTCAGCTTCCTTCAGATCCTTTGTTTCCAAATGGTCGGCGAGCCTGAAATTTTCTGTTGTTCTGACCGACTTCTTTAGTAAAGCATATCTTTCTCTCAAGGGCAGGTCGAACAAACTTTTCCCATCCAAATATACTATATCAAATAAATTTACTTGCACAGGGATCTCCTTTACTGACTTTTCAATGTCATACTTCCTTTTTATCCTCGTTGACAGGGCCTGGAAAGCAACAGGTTTTTTTGTTTTCGGGTCCAAACCAACTGCCTCAGAATCTAAAATACAATTGTCTGCTTTCACATTTTTTTTAACTAACTCAACAATATCAGGGAAAGCATGTGTGACATCTTCCAGTCTCCTTGTAAATATCCAAATCTTAGCTCCCTTTTTGTGTATTATTGCCCTTGCACCGTCAAACTTGAATTCCAATGCCACATTTTCAAATGTCTGTAAAGCCTCTTCCAAACTTGGTGACTTCTCGGCAAGCAAGACATTGATCGGTATACCAAGCTCTATCTCCACCTTCTTCAGGCCGCTCTCACCTTTCAGTTTTGCGATCTTCGCGACCTCACCATAATCTGGCAAAATAAACCACGCGTTTTCCACATCCACAGGATTTACTTCAAAAGCTTTTCCAATCGCATCGCGCAAAACACCTTCCGCAACACCAACGCGCAATTCCTCTAACACAGTCCTCACAATATATTTGGCCTCCTCTGGCTTTGCATTGGTTAAAAGCTCTGAAATCAGGCTAACCTTCCTTTCCACAGACCCATCGCCTTCTATCGCCGCAACCTTCTGCAAGTTCTCAAAAACCTTATCCACTGTCAGCTGTTTTTGGAAAAATGTTTTTTGCCTTTTTTTAGAAACCATCTCTTCAACAACCAAACCCAAGTCGCCAATCTTGTTGTATTTCTCAACAATATCCTGCTCTGAAAAACCAGTTGTCTGCGCAATTATTTTGATGACCATTTTCTTGGCCACCCCAATGACACGCTCATCCCATGATGGAAATATCCTACCTTGAATTAACAAAGAAACCTTTGGCAAAACCTCTGTTTCCGCATCTTTAAGCAGTTCAGCTATCTGGTCTATTTTCTGGAGTCTTGCTGGGGTTTTTTCCAATAACTCATAAACAGAGACTAGTTTGGAATAGTGCATGTATAGATATTATAAGGGTGGTTAAAAATACACAAAGCTTATTTAACCCTTTACCCCTATAACAAGAATAGATCAGCGGGGTAGAGCAGCCTGGAGTGCTCGCTGAAATCCCTTTCATGTATG
>DATDTO010000031.1:0-4792 GCA_035290825.1 archaeon | reverse complement strand
TTTAATTTTGTTAGAAATAACCAGCCAATTCCCTGCGGGTCTTCCTTTATTCTATTGGTTCAACCAGACCGCGCAGTACTCTTGGCTGTTGGGTCCATTGGTTCGACAAATAGCCAGAAACATGTCACCAAAAGTCAACACATACCCATTGGCTTTGCAATTTTTCTTGTGCATTTCGACTTTGGGATCAAGCATGCCTTTATCAATGGCCTGCCGTTCCCTATCTCCATAATCTAAATTCATAGAGCGTGTGGCTAAAGCGGCTAGTACACCAAAGGATGTTGCAGCAACAGAAGCTAAAGGATATTTATAAAAAACAGAACTGCACAAAAGCGGATATCCAACAAGATTTAGGGCATTTGACAGATCCTCCTTTGTGTAACCCGTTGTCCAGTTCCACGCATAAACTGCTTTATTTACTCCATACATTACAGCATCATCAAAAAACTTGCAACTAGCAGATATTGGATTTCGCATATTTACAAAAAAGCTACGGAGCAATCCTTTTCCCGGTTTCAACATCAATCACTGCAATCACCTTCGGTGTGCAGGTTTTGGCTGCATTGATTGCTAAATGGGGTTCGGTTGTTTCAACTTCCTTTACAAAGACGCCTGGGGCAATTTCTTTGCCGCCGACTAAAACGCCTTTGAAGTCCTCTCTAATGGAGAAGTCATAGATGTCTGAAAGCGCGCAATGGCCCGATCCTGTGCACCCATTCATGTTGTAGACGATTTTTATCTTGAACACCTTCTTAACCATCTTGTCATGCTCATAGGTCACATCGTAATCTTTTCTAGTCTCATCGCCTGTCCTAGATTTTTTTTCGAGGGGTATTTTTGTTTTCCTATCCAGCAGATCATATGCCCTTGGCTTCAAGCTTGAATCAACCATAAACAAAGGCTTGCTGTCAGTTGCGAATTGTGAGAATTTTGTGGCTGGCCTCCCCGTTATTTCCTGGACTGTGGTTGTCACAGTGCCTTGGTTACCTGATTTTATGGTTCTGTAATTTTCAATCATTGAATCAACCAACCAGTCTGGCAACCCCTTCGCTTTCATCATGCTCTTGGCGCCCTCCTTCCTTTTTTGCGGATCATTATCATAACCCTCTTCTGCAATGTCAAGGTAGGTGACCATCTTATTCAACTTTTCTGTGAATATGTCTGCGATTTCTGTGAGTGTTAATGCTTCAGGCCCTGTTAGGTTGTAAGTTTTGTTTTCGTGGCTAGGCCTTGTTAACACAGACACAGCTACAGCGGCCACATCCCTCACATCTATCAGGCTTATTTTACCAGATCCGCAAGGCATGTAGAAAGCCCCTTGCAATTTTATATCCTCTAAATATGAGCTTGTGAAATTTTGCATGAAGAATGTTGGGCGCAGAAAAGTGTATGGAATCCCTGATTGCTGGATTATTTTTTCGGACTCTGCATGCCATTTACCTAGAGTTGTTGTTTCATGGGAAGCGCTCAAAGAAGATAATTTTACGATGTGCTTGACACCAGCTTCTTTTGCCGCTTTCACAAAATTGGATGTCATCTCAACCATCTTGTCAGATACAGGTGTAATCAAGAATACTTTTTCGACCCCCTGCAGGGCTTTCTTCATTGTCTGGGCTTTGTTAAAATCAAACTCCACACCATCTGTAACCAGACCTTTTAGGTTGGCTGCATTGGCTGGCGTGTGTATGGCTGCGCGGAAAGGGACTTTTGATGCTGAAAGCTGTTTCACTACTTCTGAACCCACCTTCCCTGTTGCGCCTGTAACCAAAATTGTTGACATATATGTAGAGATACTATACGAGTGAGTTTCTATTGGACTATAAGAATTAAATACTTATATTTGACCTCGTACAACTCTAAAGATGCTGAGGGATAAAAGCTCTTATGTAATAATTTTTCTTCTAGTAGTCTCTTTTTTCCTCCACTTCTGGGGACTGGATTATCCAAACAGCATTGTTTTTGATGAGGTTTACTACGGGAAGTGGTCAAAATATTATCTCAGTGGAAACTACTTTTTCGATATACACCCGCCATTGGGCAAGCTTATCCTGACTGTCGGCGGCGAGCTTACTGGATTTACTGGAGCAAACTACACATTTGGCAGTATAGGCGAGGTTTTTCCAGATAATTCTTATTATGGGTTGAGGTTTTTCCCAGCACTGTTTGGCTCACTATTTCCACTCATTATTTATTTGGTCATAAGGTCGCTAGGCGGCTCTAGGAAAATATCAATACTCGGCATGGTGCTTGTTATATTTGAAAACTCCATGCTTGCCCAGTCAAGGATAATGCACATAGACATTCTCACACTGTTCTTTGGTTTCCTCGGTTTGTTGTTTTACCTGCGCGCTAGAAACTCTCCAACCAACAGGAACAGACTGGTTTACCTAATATTAACCGGACTGAGTATTGGGACAACTATCAGTATTAAATGGAATGGGCTGGTTTTCTGGTTCATTGTCCTGCTTATGGGTTTTGTCAGCTTGTGCAAACACCTATCAATAAAATCCACTAAACTGAAACCAATTGTTTTGTTTATTGTGTGTTTGGTAATCATACCGATGCTGGTTTATATGGCTTCTTTTGCAATCCACTTCTCGCTGCTTCCGCATTCAGGGGAGGGCGACGCATTCATGACACAGAAGTTCCAGTCAACCTTGGTTAACAACACAAATTATAAACCAGAGGCAAACGTCGGATTCCTGGAAAAGCTTTTTGAGCTGAATAAAGAGATGTTATCTGCAAACAACAGGATCACCAATCCACATTCATATTCAATAAAATGGTATGAGATGCCTGCCATGTGGAGGTCGATATACTATTGGAACAAGGGTGACAGCATATCGATGGCCAGGATTTATTTAATTGGGAACCCGTTCATCTGGTGGCTGGTTCTGGCTGCAGTTGCATTTTTTGTTGTCTATATTTTCCTCAGGATTGTTAAACTGGAGTTTGATATATTGGAAAAACAGTGGCTGAAAATAGCTATACTGCTCGCATACCTCCTCAACCTGTTCACCTACATATTCATTGGGAGGGTTGTATTCATGTACCATTATTTCCCTTCCTTGGTTTTCGGGATAATATTGCTTTGTTTGCTATTTGATAGTCGGCTCACAAACAAGAAGTCCAGAGGCAGATATGTTTACTGGGCGATAATAGGGTTGGCAATTTTTGCCTTCATCTACTTCAGTCCGCTTACTTATGGATGGCAGTTGGATGAGAATACATACAGATTACTCACTTGGTTGCCAAGTTGGGTTTAGTTTATTTTAACAACTTCTTGAATTTTTCCCAATTCCAGGAGTTTACAACATCTTTTTCTTCTAGCCAACCCCTTCTTGCTTGTGATACTCCAAGTTCCATCAATTTTATCTGGTTGATTGAATGGGCATCTGTGTCTATGCAAAACTTCAACCCGAACTCCGCTGCTTTTCGTATGTTGTGGTCACTCAAGTCGAGCCTGCGGTTTGAATTTATTTCCATTAACACATTTTTTTCTTTGGCTTTCTCAAAAACCTTTTCCAAGTCCACCTGAAATGGTTCCCTTCTATTTACTATCCTTCCTGTTGGATGACCTAGTAAATTTATATGGCCACTATCTAGCGCTTTCAAAACCCTTGATGTCATCTCTTTTTCAGGCATTTTAAAACCAGAATGGATTGAGCCAACTACCCAATCTAATTTTTCTAGCGTCTGTTTTGGGAAATCAAGTTTACCGTCTTTTAGTATACTGACTTCAGAACCTGCAAGAATTTGTATTTCCGGGAATTTTTTCCCAGCCCTTTCTATCTCTTCTATGTATTTCAAAACCCTCTTCTCGTCCAATCCATTTGCTATCCTCTCTGATTTTGAGTGGTCGGTTATTGAAATGTATTGGTAACCCAGACCAGAACAGGCCTTCACCATCCCTTCAATTGTGCTTTCACCATCTGACCAGTTTGTGTGCATATGGAGGTCGCCTTTTATTGAGTTGTAGGGAACTAGTTTTGGTAAAGTTCTTTTTTGCGCAGCTTCTATCTCACCTTGGTTTTCCCTCAACTCTGGCTCAATATAACCCATTCCAAGTTTTTTGTAGATTTCCTCTTCTGTTTTTCCAGAGATTTGTTTACCTGATTTGTCAAACAATCCATACTCAGAGAGCTTCCAGCCTTTTGTGATTGCAATCTGCCTGAGGCGCACATTATGCTCTTTGGATCCGGTAAAGTAATTTAGGGCTGCGCCAAAACTTCTTTCATCCAAAACCCTCAAATCACAGTCTAGGCCCTCTTTCAAGGTTACAGAGGATTTTGTGTCGCCCTTTGATTGGACAAAATCAACATTATGCATTTTGACAAAAAAATCCATCACTTTTCCAGGGTTTTTGGAGATGACTAATATATCTATGTCGCCTATTGTCTCTTTTCTCCTCCTTATCGAACCGGCAATTTCCGCTGCTTCAACTTCTCTCAGGGCTTTTAGCCTACCCAAAATATCTTTTGCAAGAACCAAAGCCTCGCCCAAAAACATCCGTTCCAGTCCTCTCTTGAAAACTTCAATGTTCTTTATAATGTCCTGCTCGCTTTTTTCACCAAAACCCTCTAAATTCCTTATTTCCCCGTCTTTGGCTGCCTTTTCCAGCTTTTCAACAGAATCTATTTTCAGCTCTTTATTCAGCTTTGCTGCTTTTTTCGGCCCCATGCCTGGTATTGACATTATTTCCACAAGTCCGCTTGGTATTGATTTTAAAACCTCCTGGTGCTTTTTTATTTTGCCAGAATTTACAAACTCTTCAATTTTTTTGGCCAACCCC
>DATDTO010000030.1:0-2496 GCA_035290825.1 archaeon | reverse complement strand
CTCTGTTAACGGGGCAGGTTTCGCTCCCCGTTTATTATTTTTTTCTCACAGAATAAGCTTTCTCTCGTCATGCTATCCACTGGTCACTAGACCAGTGGAATTACACATTTAAATAATGTTAAGAATATTATTAGATTAACCAGGGCCCGTAGCTCAGAACCCCTTTCGGTGATGTTGGTCAAAAAGCGTTCACGGAAAAGGTGAGCAGCCTGGTAGAGCACCCGGCTTTTAATATTAAAGGACCGAAATAGGCGCGGCCTGTTTCCAACTGTATTTTTAAAAGCATGTTTAGCGGTTAATTCCGCAATGACAGAAACAAATGGGTGTAGACTCATTGGTAATAGAAGATACCGGATGGTCGTGGGTTCAAAAGAGTTGGAAGCTGAAAGAAAGGACGACATATGCCCTAATAAATTGGATAAGCATATGTCAACCCTTGACTCAGCTTCGACCTGAAATTCCCACCGGGCCCGTTAACCTTTATAAATTCGTCCTGTAGTATATTATCAGGCGGCCAAAGTGGGGTGGTACACCCGTTCCCATTTCGAACACGGAAGTTAAACGCCCCGGCGGTCTAGGTTGTACTGCAGAAAGTTGGAAACTGATATCAATCAGTTTCTTTCCTGTGTATGTGGGAAGCCTAGATAGCTGCCATTTCTATACTTTTTGTAAAAGCTAATTATATTATGAACTTCTATCATATGTTCTCGCGGTATCTATTTGAGACTGACAAACGGATTTTCGACAGGCACATGGATTTTTGCAGTGAGAATTTGGATGTCGAGGAAAAATCAATTGAGTTTGATAAGATTAGGAGGATGAAGAGGGATTATGCAATATTTTCAAGGTGGCTGCCAAATGCCTCATATGTCACCGGCATCGGGCTTTCATTGATTACACGCAATCCTACATACCTGCTTATATCTGCCGCAGGGGAGGTTTTTAGGTTTGTTGAAATTAAAAAAGGGTTTATTTACAGACATTTAGAGAGGAGGATGGCCTCTAACCGCGCGCAGCTGATGGAAGATTTTTTTGAGGATGAGGAAGAGGTTGAAGACGCTTGGGAAAGGAATTGTGATTGGTGGAAAGGCGGAGACTCAAGCATAGAGTAATATGATACTGAGCTTTTATTTCTAATGTACAATTCTCTTTTATGGAAATACTAACCCATCTTTCAAGGTATTTTCTGGTGCCCCCTAATGAGATTTTTGAGGAGCAAAGGACTTTTTACAGAGAAAGTCTAGAAGGCGAAGATCTTCATAATAGTCTTAGGGAACTGGACGAAACCGAGAAGGGGTACAATTTTTTAAGCAAAGGTTTACCCACAACCGCTGATTTGGTAATAGGCGCTATTTCTTTGTTCACATGGAACCCATCATATTTGTTTTGGCTTGCTGCACCGGAGGCTTGGAGGATGGCTGAGATGGGAAGCGGTTGGTTGTATGGCTGTTATTCAAGGAGATTACTCAACTATATGGAGAAGTTGGTTAACAAAAATAGTGCTGATATTAGAAAGGCCGTTGGGGAACGTCTTGAAGGGGAGATTGAAGTTGGTAAGAAGATTGATGAGATTTTCAAGAACAGCGGCTTTGGACTTGATGGAGACGTTAGTTCAGATGGCTCACAAGAGTGTGATCAGGAGCTTGGACCAAAGGAGCTTATTGATGGTGACGCTACCGAAAACCCTGAGAAAAGCGACTATGACAACGAAGACTATGATGGTGAGTGCGAACAGGATGGTGGATCTTCCAGGCCTTGGGACAAAGAAGATGGTGACGGATGGAAAGGCGAACATGATGTGGATTAGGGTTCTATTTAGTCTGCAATCTCCCATTTATTAATTGATATTTATTTGACCAAATGAATGAGAGATTATAAGAAATAGCATGGCAGAAAAAATCATATCAATAAAGGACGCGCAAAACCTTGTGAAGAAATTCGCGCTGAGGAATGGGTGGAAGGATTTGCCTAATATAGACAAGTTTGACCACCTGCATGAAGAGCTTATTGCAATGTCACAATATTTGAGATACAAATCAGAAGAGGAGAGGGTAAAATTTGCCCAGGAAAATAAGGAGATTTTTGTTGATGGGATAGGCGACCTGTTGTTTGGTTTGTGCAGGCTCGCAAATGAGCTGGGTGTTGATGTCGAACTGGCATTTAATTCTGCGCAGAAAAAAATCCTTGAAAAATATAATAAAAAAGGCAAAGAGACAAATGTTGTCAACGAGGGCGGGCTGATAACTTAATTTGAATGGGATAAAATTTACTAGACACATGAACAAGAAAATTAATGAAGTTTTGGAAAAAATTGAGAACCTTGAAAGGTCTCAAAGCTTTGGTTCAGTCCCACGTTCAACGGGTAAATTTCTCCATATGTTGCTTCTGGCCACAAAGGCGAAGCGGGTGCTGGAACTTGGTTGTTCCCTTGGATATTCAACAATTTGGATGGCGCTCGCCGCCAAAGAAAATGGGGGGCATGTCTATACTACAGAG
>DATDTO010000029.1:0-3095 GCA_035290825.1 archaeon | reverse complement strand
CATCACGAATTCCTCATCGCCAGCCTCCTGTGCCATTGTTTTCGCCCTCTGAAGTAACGGTAAAGCAGCTTCCGGACTTGTTCTTACAAGGCTGTCGCCCCTGAAATTGAGGCTTCTATAGATGTGTCTCTGTGCTTCGCCTTCCATTCCCCTCGCAATCCCTTCCCTTTTCTGGCTAGACTCGCCAACCTCTGCATCAAGCCTCATGTCTTTGTTGGTTGCCACAATTTCTTCCAACACTTCCATCCTCAACCTTTGAGTATTCCAATCCTCTCCATTCGCATCTAAAATTTCCAAAGCCCTTGCAAGATGTGTTACAGAGGTCTCTGTTGCGCCCGCAGACCTTTCAATCTTTCCAAGTTCAAGCAAGTAAGTGACAGCCTTCTCGGGTTGGTCAGATTTGGAATATTGTGTCGCTGTGTTAAGGAGCAGCGCCTTGTTCTTGTTTGTTTGCAACAACCTCTCAAAATATTCTGCAAACTCCCTGTGTATCCTCCTGCTTTTGTCTGGGGTTGTTTTGCTAAGCAACGCATCTGAAAGTTTTTCATCAACCTCGATGCTGTGCTGCCTTGTTTTCCCAACAAGACCAGACTTCCTCATATTCTCAATCGTTTCTTGATCCAGGCTAACACCAGCAACCTCCTCCAAATCAGCTATATACCAATAAGGCCTGCCAAGGTGGGCACCGTACCTGAACGCCTTGTAAACTTCTGGACCATATTCCTGTATCCTTGAAGTTATGTATGAGTTCGCATCATCAGGAAGCTCCCTTAAAACTTGTTTTGGGTCACCGCCAGTCTCTATTTTTTCCCTCAGGTGGACAGAAATTTTTGTAGCAAAAAATGGGTTCCCATCAACTTTGTCTAAAAAGGCTTCAACAGTTTCTTGGTCAAGTTTACAAAAGCGATCCCCAAGAACCCCCTTCAAGATTTTTTCTGTATTCTCTCTTTCCAGCTCGTCTAGCGCAATCCTGTTAACAGGAAACTTTGGTTCAAATCCGGGCCTTGATGTCATCACAAGCTTGCTCTCACCGCTGACATTTTCTATGAGCCTTTGCGAGAGCGGATCAGCATAATCCACATCGTCCAGTATGACAACTTGAAGGGCGCCCATCAATCTAGAGAACGTGTCAGCTATAACAGCATTCCTCGCCTCTGGGTCAGACGGGACATCAAAACCAGAAGCTTCCAAGCCCATTGGTATTGCGATGTATGGAAGGTCGCGGTCTGATAAATCCACACCACCACCTGTGAATCCAGATAACCTTTCCCTGATTTTAGTAACATCTTCCCCAAACAGCGGCCTGTACAAGTTGTTTAGTAAAGAGTAAGGGATTGACCTGTCAAGCAGACCAAATTTAACTGTTCGTACCCCACGGACAGCTTTCTTGGCTGTTGCTGTTTTCCCTGAACCCATCGGGCCCTCTAACAAGACAGGGTAGCCGCCTTCCCTCAAGTATTTCCTTATCTCAGCGACAACACCTTCCCTACCAAAAAACATATTTCTTACTTCAGCAACATCAAAGGTAGAAAAAATTTCCTCTATTGGCCTGTAAATTTCTATATTCACGCCCTTTATCCTATCCTGCCCAACATATTCCCACCTAAACCTGTCTCCAGCAAGGTCCCTGGTAAGTTTATCAACTTCTATTGTTCCTGGTTTGGCCCTACCCTGAAGTTTGTTTGCGATTGACATTGCATTGCCAGATACATCCTTCACAGGAGAAGGCTCTCCTTCAATACGCCTTAAACTAAAAACCAATTCCCCTGGACCAGCAGAACCGAGGCCATATCTGGCCAGCAAAAAATTTTCTGGATCTTCTAGCGCATCCCTAGCTCTTTCAAGAATATCTCTAACAGCGACATCTTCTGTTGCGAGCAGTTTATCCCTGGCTTGGCTCATCTTATCCAACATTTTAAGGCTAGATCTAACTCCCGCAATTGCGGTTTCTGCATCTGTTTCGAATGGTGTGGGTACCTCAACCCCGAATGTCCATAATTCCCCATCACCGGCCGACTTAAGGAACCTGCCACCATTCCTTTTGGCAACCTTCTCTGCCGGCTCAAGAAGCCAGATTGGAATATTTCTTGTTATGTCTGGCCTGTCCTCCCCAGCGTTTAAAATGTTAGAATACCCCCTGAAATCTGTGCTCAAAACTGTACCGGAGCTCTTGTATATCTCAAGCCCACCTTTCTGTTCCTCCTTCTTCACCCTTCTAGTCACCCTTGTGTTCTTCATACCTACGTCTACCAAAATTATCTATTAAATAGTAGTACAGAAAGCCTTAAAAAGGGCGATTTAACCTTAAAATCCACCCAAAACAATTAGTTTTATGCATTTCAATAAAGGCATATTTGTTGTGCTAATTTTGCTGGCAGTTATTCTGGTCAGCGGCTGCACCCAAACATATGATGTGAACAGGACAGGAACAGAATTGATAAAGGCAAAACCATCAATCACAATCACATCAAAATGCCTGTTAGACCCGCAGCCATGTAAAAACGCAGACAGCATACAGGCAACTTTTGCAGTGGATGATTCAGAGCTGTGGAACCAGACAAACACCGGCATACTGAAAATACAAATCAAGGACAAGCCAGCCACACCATTTACAATTGATATTGGCGACTCAAGAATTGTTGGCCTGACAGATAACACAGGTAAAGCCACACTTACAGTCTGCGATGAACTCCTGGTCAAAGGCCTGTACTCTGACTGTGCCGGGAATGCCAAAATACCAAAATCTGGCCAGCTAACGCTCACCTACAAAATCTATTCAAGTTCAGACTACCTCAGTTCAATCTTCTCAAAAACCGAAGCAGTAAAAATACCTGACAGGCCGCCCCTCTCCACAACCTCACCGCGCACAGTAACGCAATCCCCATCAACAAGCCCAATAATAATTGTCACAGCTTCCCCAACCCCGACACAAAAACCAGTTGTAGTAGGCGACGTGTTCTTGATGAATATGCGGATACCAGAAGTTTTCCCGGACATCTGCAATAAAGAAGGCACTGTTGCAACCCTTGAATTTATTGCCCCAAACCAAACAGGCTACACGTACACACTCAAACAGCTAACTTTTTTTGAAGAAG
>DATDTO010000028.1:0-4325 GCA_035290825.1 archaeon | reverse complement strand
CACTACTTAGACAAAGGCAAAACATTTAGGGATGGCCGCCCTGTTTTCGGAAAGGGTAAGACTTGGGAAGGCTCTATTTTAGGCATTGTGTGCGCTGTGCTTGTTGCAAGCATCATGCAGATTGTTTATCCTTTCTTGCCATGGGGAGTTTCTGCTGTCCCACTCACACTCATACAAATGGGCCCGTTGGTTGGCGCTTTGCTTGGCCTAGGCGCGATAGTTGGTGATCTGGTTGGCAGCTTTTTCAAAAGAAGGTTAGGTTTGAGGCGCGGCCATCCAGCGCCTGTTTTGGACCAGTTAGATTTCATAGTCGGGTCTTTTGTATTTGTGTCTATACTCTTTCCGGCAAAAGTCGGCTGGCTTATACTTCTTGCAATCATCACACCATTCTTCCACTTGTCGGCAAATTACATGGCCTTTTTGCTGGGCGTGAAGAAGGAGCCTTACTAAATATGAGAAATGTTTTCATTATCCATGGAACTGGTGGAAACCCAGAGAGCAACTGGTTCCCTTGGCTTAGGCAGGAGTTAGAAAAAGCTGGCTGCAAAGTTTTTGTGCCGAAGTTTCCCACACCAGAAAACCAGTCCCTAAAATCTTGGCTGGTTATTTTTGAAAGGTATATGAAAAATCTCGATGAAAATTGCATTGTTGTTGGGCATAGTTTGGGTGTGCCATTTTTGTTGAATATCCTAGAACAGGCCAGAAAACCGATAAAAGCTGCCTTTTTTGTTTCCGCGTTTACTGGATTATCTGGGAATAAAAGGTATGATGACCTTCACCGGACCTTCGTTGACAAGGTTTTTGAGTGGAAGTCCATACGGAAGAAGTGTGGGAAGTTTTGCGTCATCAATTCTGACAATGACCAGTTCATACCCTTGAACCTTGGACAAGATATTGCGAAAAGGTTGGGCGCAGAGTTCATTGTGCTAAACAACGCCGGCCATATAAACCAAGATTCTGGGTACACAAAATTCGAAATGCTGCTTGAGAAAATAAAGGCTGAGTTGTAAATTAGAAACCGAGCGCCTTCTTAACTTCTTCAAAAACCCGTTCCTTTGACTGCTCGCCGTCGATCACGACCCATTTACCGAAAACATTTTCTTTTGCGAGCTTGTCATATTGGTTCACAACCCTTTCTAAAAACAGTTTATCTTTCTCAAACCTATCCAAATTCCCTTTCTCACCCAACTTTCTTTTAGCAGAAGTTTCTGCAGATATTCTAAGGTAAATAACAATGTCTGGCTTTGGCATTTCAAGGGCCTCGCCGATTTTTATCATTTTATCCAGATGGAAGCCTTGGGCTGTCTGGAATGCAAGAGTAGAAGTAAACCACCTGTCTGCTATTACACTTGTCCCCTTTTTTAGCAAGCCATTTATTTTATTTTTGTCTTGGATTCTGTCAGCCGTGTGTAAAAGTGTTAGCACATCAAAAGACATTTCATACTTCCCGTGTAGATATTCATCAATCAGTTTCCCCACAGGTCTGTTATAATCAGGATACCTCAGCCTTTCAACCGGCATTTTTTTGCTTTCTAAATAGTCTTTAATCAGTTGCGACTGTGTTTCTCCACCAGAACCGTCAATTCCCTCTATTACAATTAGCCTGCCGTTGGAAGCCATGTCTTAAATTTACTTCTTATGTTTATATTTATCTAACAATTCGAGAATTCTTGGGACCATCATCTCAGGCCCGCCGACAACCTCAAGATCAACCAACATGTTCTTTTTCTTGTAATAATCGATTAGTGGTTGGGTCTTCATCTTGTATTCTTCAAGGCGTTCCTTTACAGTCTGCTCGTTGTCGTCTTTCCTTTGGTAAAGTTCACCGCCACACTTGTCGCATTTGCCTTCGTTTTTTGGTAACATCGGCGGCATGTGAAGGCTTCCCCTCCTTATGTCTGCTAAATTGTAGATGTCGCCGCAGCTCTTACATTGTCTCCTTGATGTGATCTTCTTTATCAAGATATCTTCTGGCAAAACGATGTTCAACACAACATCCATTTTTATTATCTTTTCCAAACCCTCCGCTTGTGGTATTGTCCTTGGGAAACCGTCGAAAATGAACCCGTTTTTGCAGTCATCTTTTTTTAGCCTGTCCTCAACTATTTTCAGCGTCATCTCGTCTGGGACAAGGCCACCCCTTTCTAGAATTGGCTTGACTTGTTTCCCTAATTCTGTGTTGTTCTTTACATTTTCCCTAAAGATGTCACCTGTAGAAATATGTGGTATGCCCAGTTTCGGCCCAAGCCTTGAGGCGTAAGTCCCCTTTCCAACTCCTGGCGCGCCCAAAAACATCATTTTCATCTAATTCCTTGTATGTCTAGCTATTTATTCTTTTCTTTAAAGGTTTTTGGCTTTATAGAATTTTTTAATGTTTCCTGCAGACGAAAATTGCCTGGCAAGATTTTGGGTTTAGCTGTTCTAGCTTTTTGTAATTTGTTTCAAAAACATTTGCTTCGAACCCTATTTCTGTTAGAACAGATTTTATTTCAGGAAAACCAAATGCTCCCATTACATGTAAATCTTTCATTTTCTCTGCTTTGCCTTTCTTATCAACTATAAAATCAATATCTATATACAGCTTCTTGTTTTTATGGTTCCACCGTGGAGCAAACAAAATATTGAGACTTTTGCTTCTGTACAAGTATTTTTCTTTTCTAGAATCCACTCCGACTGTTTTGTCTGCGGAATTGAAAATCAATACCCCTCCCTCGTTTAGGTGTTTCCAGAAATTGGTTAATGTTTTGGATAGTTCTTCTTTTGTTGTGTTGTATAAGATCGAATTAAAATAACATAGAACAACATCAAATCTTTTGTGTAAATTAAAGTTCTGCATCTCACCGAGGATAAAGTTTATCTTGGGGTTCTTTTTCCTTGCAATTTCTAACATCTGCTTACTTTTGTCCAAACCAACAACTTCAAAATACTCCTTCAGGAACTTTATGTGACTGCCTGTTCCACATGCTACATCCAAAAGTTTATTTCCGTTATTGGTTTTGAACTTTTTAACTAGACACAGAATAAAATCTGCTTGTTGTTTGTAATCTATATAATGATATATCTTATCGTAGTATTTAGCGAGTTTTGTATAAAATAGCGGTTCCATATGTATATTTAATTGCTAGATTAATAGTTGATATTATGTCATTCATCCATCCACAAGCTGTTGTTGAAGGCGATGTGAAGATAGGCAAAAATGTGACGCTCTGCGCTACCGCTGTGTTAAGGGGGGATGAAGGCCAAATAGTTATTGGTGATAATTCCAATGTGCAGGAAGGTTGCGTTCTGCACGCAGGTGCGCAGATAGGAAACAATGTTTCTGTTGGCCACGGAGCGATTGTCCACGGATGTAAAATTGGAAACAATGTAGTTGTCGGGATGAATGCTACTGTTTTGGATGGGGTTATTGTTGGTGATGATGTGATCATAGCTGCCGGTTCTGTTGTCCCACCGAGAAAAACAATTGAACCAAATTCCATGGTGATGGGCGTTCCTGGAAAAGTTGTGCGCCAGCTAACAGAAGATGAGAAAAAGTATATTGTAAACAACGCGAAGATGTATGTGGAAAAGGTTTTGCCGAAGAAAGCTACTTTATAAGTTTGAATTTAATAACTTTAACGTTTGTTTTTGTGGTGACATCAATTTTATAATATCCAGAATAGGTTTCGTACATCTCTTTATCTGACGAGAATTTTTCATGACCTTCCTTATCCTCTTTTGTTAAGTCACCAAAAGTAGTCTCTCTTACTTGAATAACTTCAGCTTGTGCAAACTTACTTTCGTTGTTATAACACAAAGACAATCTATCGCCAACAACAATATTCTTTTTGTCATTAATTCTCCATGTAGTGTCCTTTGTCTGATTTAGAATTAGTTGTGGAAGTGGTTCAGAAAATCGCAGTCTTTTCATAACTTAACCGCATGTTTTGTTATATCTAAATTGCAGCTGTGGTGTGTTTTGCACCATTCCTCGCAGTCCTTTGCGACTTCGCCAAACTTGTAGGCAAATTTGCAGGCATCGCACACATAGAACTTTTTCCCTTTGACGAATTTCTCAGAGACCATATATAGATTTGGATTGCTGGCCTATATCTTTTTTGCCTTCTCAGGTTCCTCCAGATCGATCAAAGTCACCTTTGCGTTTCCTGGCTGTATGCAGATTGTATGGCCAATCTTGTCTGTTATTTTCCCTGATATCATTGGAGACTCGTGTATGTGGCCTGCCAGGACAAGGTAAGGCTGATGCTTTTCTATGAATTTTCCTACAGCCTGGCTGCCAACATGGTTACCATCATAAAGTATGTCAAGATTCGTGTCCTTTGGTG
>DATDTO010000027.1:0-12893 GCA_035290825.1 archaeon | reverse complement strand
TATATCCATGCCTTTGATGATAACATAACCAATCCTATCACCAACCCCAACCTCACCACCTCTCGCCAAAATCTTTTTAGCAAGCTCAACGTGCGGCTGCACACCATCATAGTTTTCAGGCTTCTTTGTGATCGTCTTTGTCACAACCAATGTATTGATATCAATTTTACCGTTTACAATGTCACCAATAACGCCTTTAAAGTAGACCACCGCCTTTTTTATATCGTTCTCCTTCAAAATAACCTCGATAACACTTCTCATTGTCTGCGAAACAAGCGGACACCAATCCCTGCGGACAGTCTCGACACCTTTCATCTCCAATTTCTCATCCCAACCGTCTTTTGTGGGTTCAAACTTCCATGCAACATACCTCTTTTTAGAAAGCGGTAAAAACCTCTTGAACACCTTTTCAAACTGCAGTTCCATTACCCCCGGCAATTTTTCTGAAATTTCTTTGGACACACTAAAAGCCAGCGGCCTTATTTTTTCAAGATCATCCACACCAATCTTAACCATCAAAGAATCTGTGTCGCCGTAAACAACATCAAATCCCTTCTCCTCCATCATCGTTTTTGTCTGGTGTATGATGTCCCTACCAAATGAAGTTATCGAGTTCGCAATATCCAAATTATACATCCTTGCCCTGGCATAACCCAAATAACCATAAAACGCATTTGCCAAAATCTTGAGCGCCCACTGCTCACCATATAGGCTGGCCTTCAAAAACTCGTCTGTTGCCTCTTTCTGCTTTTTCTTGGCTGCGGTTCTTCTGGTCATCAGTTCATCAACTATTTTCGGCACAATACCCTTTTTGATCTCTGGTTTCAGAAACCACGCCCCCGCCGGACTTTCAAACACATTGTTCTTATCAACTCCCTCCCTGTTCCTAACAAGCGTTGTTGGGCAAATATTGAAGGATATCATGATTGAAGGGTACATTGATTTGAAGTCAAAAACCACCACATCTGAATGAAGACCTTTTTTTGGGTCCAAAACAAAACCACCTTTCAATTCTATTTTAGCCTTCGCTTGCCTAGAAACAGTTTCTGAGTCCGATGGTTTGTTCGGGAAAATATACCCGTCTTTATTAAACTCCCTCAACAAAAAGTTTTCAATCCT
This sequence comes from archaeon, assembly GCA_035290825.1. Taxonomy (GTDB): domain Archaea; phylum Aenigmatarchaeota; class Aenigmatarchaeia; order QMZP01; family JACQNV01; genus JACQNV01. Next base: position 11,774 of record DATDTO010000027.1, on the reverse strand, counting down.
GGTCGCCTCGCCACCATCTAACGTGTCCTGCAACAACGTCCCAGCGACCTTTGAAAGAGAGAAATATTTTGTAAGCAATTTTAGTTTTAATACAAGGTTCAGCGCCAAAACAGAGTCTATTTTGGAATAATAAACCAGCTTCTCAAACTCCTCTTGTGGACCTTTCCAATATTTTCCTATCTGCGATTTTTTGATGTCAACCTTCTTCTCCCCCATCAATTTCTCACCAACAAAATCCAACCCATACCTCACAAGCGAGTAATCTTTTTTTATTATTTTAAAACTATCAGCAGAAACCCTACCTGTTATTGTTATTCTGTAATCTGCGCCAACTTTCCTATCAACAGCTGGTTTTGTGTTGCACCTGCCAAACATCGCCTTTACACCCAATTTTCTCATCCTCTCCAAAATATAAGGGAAATCGAAATTGGTGGTGTTATAACCTGTAATTATGTCAGGATCGTAGCTGTTTATTATGTTGATAAACTCCTGTAACATTTCCTTTTCTGATTCAAACGCCTTCAGATCTTTCCCTGGTCTCGTGCTCAAAACCAAATCTTTCTGCCCTTGGTGTTCTGTGTTAAAGGCCATGGAGATCAAAATCACCGGATCCTTTTTTGCCTCTGGCATAACCTCAGTTTCAGAAACACACTCTATATCAAAAGCAACCATTTTCATCGGTGCATCAATGATTTTATCCAACCTTTTGACATTTGATAATTTGAATGTTCTTTCCACTTTAACGGTGCTCGTCCCGATCGGTGTTGCATCAGCCTGGATCCAACACAAACCACCTAAACCAAAATCATTCATGAACCTGTACCTAAACAAGATGTCAGCCTCGTATGGGGTTACACCAGCAGAAATTGCCTTTGACCTAATCTCGGGCGTCTTTGCGGGGTTTCTTGTGATGATTTTGTATGCCCCACACTCTTTGTCCACAAACTTCATGCTACTTTTTTGTATACCAACAACCCCAGGTTCGCCTTCCAAAACCTCTTTTACCCTTTCATTATCAGAATAGAAGTATGGCGCAAATCCTTCATAGAAACCACACACTGTAGTCCCTTCTGGTGTTTTCCCAAAAATCCTTATAATAGGTTTCTCATCAACCAGTACGTAATCAACATCTAATATTTGAATTTCCATAAGTGCAAAAGAAACATATACTTATTAAAACCAAGAAATAAAAACAGATGATAAGCTAAAGATATAACTCCTAAACTATATTCAAGGACATATACTTAGATAAAGTGTATAATGTTCAAATAGAAAACACATAGCTATGAAAATCAATCCAAAACAAATTGAGCAGGCGATGAAGAAGATGGGTATAAAGCAGGAAGAGATACAGGCAGATGAGGTTATAATAAAATCTGCCGGCAAAGAGATTGTAATATCCAACCCACAAATCGTAAAGGTTAATATGATGGGCCAGGAAAGCTTCCAAATCAGCGGAGAAGTCTCTGAACGTTCAGCTGAAAAATTCTCTCAAGAAGACATAAAGCTTATTGTTGAACAAACTGGTGCAAGCGAAGAGGAGGCAAAAACAGCACTTCAGGAAACCGGGGACATCGCGGCGGCCATTTTGAAATTAAAGAAATGAATTTAAAGCTTAGCCCCTTTTATTTTCATGGAAACGCACAAAGTCCATGAAACACTCGATACAATAGCCAAGCTAGAGAGATACGCAAAACTGGGCGACGAAATTGTGTCTGTTATAGAGCAGAGAAACAAAGAATTAAATGTGCAAATAGACTTGCGAAAGCAGATTTTAGAATCACAAAAAAGCGGTCTAATGCTCGATGTTTCTGGGGAGTTTTACAAAGATTTCGTAAGGGCCTACAACCATGGAATCACTTGCCAAGAAGTGGATGTAATAAGAGGCCTTGTTGTTGAAAGGGAATCATCGGGCTATGCTGCCGCCTTACGCATCACAGAAGATGAAGCGAAAACCGATTTAGAGGCCCATCTAAGACACGGCCTGCCTTTCGATGGCCAAATGACTCTTGCCGCCAGATACGCAATGACAACCATTGTGATGGCCATGAAAACAGCTCTCCCGGATGCGGGTCATATAAATATAGAAGCTTTTGATGCCAAGCTGCGTTTGCTTTCCGGCCAATATGCCCAGGAATATGCGACAGAGGCCAACATACCCTTAGACCAAGCGCAAGCCGAATTAAGCATTGAAATAAAGAAAAACTTTGACAAACAAGAGCAGGAAGAAAGAGGAAGGCGGTTAAAAGAGCACACTGAAAGACTAAATAAAGAAGCAGATAAAATAAAGACAGACAAACTGAGAACAATATCCACAACAGACCAAATAGTAGCGAAAACAGCAGAACTTGAAGCGCAAGTTGTTGGAGAGGATCTTGCTCACTTTACTGCTGATTTAAGGAGAAACACATTCAGATTATATGATCTTTTGGCCGACCTGCTCTAAAACCACGACAAAATCTTTTTGAAAATTCTTGTGTGGGCAACCACAAACTTAAAATCGTCTAAATATCCCCTGAAATTTCTTTTCCTTCTACTAAACAAATACTTAAAATTCTTAAACCCGTCCAAAACCCCAACCCCTTGGACATAAACAGGCGAATCTATCATAATATTGGTGTATTTTAAGTTGTTCCTTCCAACCTCAAAGGCAACTTCAGCAGCAATTTCATATTTTTCCGCTTTTAGTACAAGTTTTTTAAGCGCATCAATTTTGAAGGCCCTGAAGCCAGATTCAGTATCCTTTAATGTTGTTCCAGAAACAAAGTTTGTAGCTAAGTTCAGGAAAAAATTTCCAACCCTTTTTCTTATTGGGTAACGACTCAAATCCCTGCTACCTAAAACAAAGTCATTACCTCTATTGATGGCTGATATAAAACGCGGTATATCTTGTGGGTTGTGCTGTCCATCAGCATCCAGTGTAATCACAATGTCAGCACCTATTTTTATGGCCTCCTGGAAACCAGTCCTCAAAGCTCCACCCAATCCACTGTTTACTTTATGCCTTACAACAATTGCACCACTCTGGTTCGCCACCGCGCCCGTTTTATCCATAGAACAATCATCAACAACCAAAACAGCCCCATACTTTTTAGCCTCCTTAACAACATCACCTATTGTCTCCTCCTCATTGTGTGCAGGCACGACAATTACAACATTCATAATTAAAAAATATTTTTAATGTCTATTTTTTTGCTAAGGTAGACGAAGGACAGCCCGCCCAAAAGTATTCCATACCAAAAGGTTATGAACCTGAACAAAAGTACAGCGGTTAGTGCAAGCGCGTGTTCTACCCCAACAAAGGAAAAAAGAACAACTATTATAACCTCAAAAGAACCTATACCGCCTGGCAAAAAGCTAGCTATAGCTATTATCGTTGAAAGCGCTACCATACCAGCCAACAAAAGAGGCGACAAGCTAACACCAAACGACAAGAAGACAAGGTATAAAGCCACACCGTCTAAAATCCATGGGATAAGGGTTAAAATAAACGAAGCCAAAACCCTTGATGATTTTATTCTTGTTTTGTAAAATGTTTTGATAAAGTCTGGACTCAATCTTTTCAATATAGGGAATTTTCTAATCACACCAAATATCCAAAAGCCAAACTTTTGATTCGCCAGCACAGTAATCACAACAACAATCAACGCTACAAATACCCCAAGACCAGCGAGTCCTAGAACAAAAAGGTTGGAACTGAGTGATATGGCTTGGAAAGCGAACAATGAAAGAATCACCAATACAATAACGTCTATCAACCTTTCCCACACAACAGACAAAAGTGACACAGAAACCGGTATACCGTCAGTAATTTTAAGCACTATAGACTTGACCGGCTCTGCAATCTTCCCAGGAGTAAAGTTGCTTAACGCTATCCCAAACCATTGTATTGGTATTGTTCCAAAGAACTTCACTTTGTTCAACAAAACCGACCACTTGGCAACGCGCAACAACATCGAAAGCGTCGAAATCAGGATACCATAGACTATATATGTTTTATCAACCTTTGAGAGTAAGGAAAAAACAGTCGCCGGGTCAGAAAACCATATTATTAACCCAAGTATAGCGAAGCTGATCACAAGAAGAATTATCTTATACGCTTTCATGTTGTTAATATGGGACTGATTATATAAATAAAAACCGTCTAAGCAACCAGACCTCTTTCCACATCCTTGTTCGCCTGGTCACGTCTTTCCAATGTGCCAATATCCCTTATGTAATCAGAGCACATATAGCCATAGATTTTCTCTTTGTCCAATACCTTATGTAAAACATCCCCCTCCAAATTAGAAACACCTTTTGGTATAAGCGCTAGTATTTCCTTGTTAAAAACAAAAAACCCAGTGTTAGCAATGTTACCTTCCTTATCTTTCTCACTCTTCTTGAACAGTCTAACAACCTTTTTGTTGTTGTCAAGTTTAACCAAATCACTATCTTGCGGGTGGTCGGTTTCCCTCAAAACCAATGTACCTAAACAATCATGTTTTATATGGAAATCGATAAGCTTGGTCACGTCTAAATTAGTCAAAATATCCCCCATAAAAACAATAAGCGGCCCGTCTATAAGGCTCTCTATATTTTTTATGGCCCCGCCTGTTCCCAGCGGGCTTTCCTCCTTGACATATTTTATGTTCACTCCAAATTTGCTGCCGACACCAAAATATTCCTGTATTTTTTCAAAAAGATAATGACCGCATAGTATAATGTCTTTAATACCATACTTCTTCAACAACTCTATTTGGTATTGTAAAACAGGTTTCCCTTTTATTGGAACCATTGGTTTTGGAATGTTGTTTGTCAGCGGTCTTAACCTCTCACCCTTTCCACCAACCAAAATAACAGCTTTAAGTTTTGTTAAAAAATCCACGTATTTCGAAGCCTCTAACAGGTCCTTGCATTTAAAATTTGGAGTGGCTTCTAGCTTGCCGTCCTTTCCACCATACCCAGTTTCCAGAAGTATTGTTTTGCAGCCAATATTTTTCCCTGCCTGTACATCACATGTTTGGTCGCCAACCATGAAGCAAGAAGAAAAATCCAAATCAAAATCCCTTTTCGCCTGTTCAAACATCCCTGTTTTCGGTTTCCTGCAGTTACAATCTACCCTATATTTTTCCGCCTGCTCTGGTATATCTTGATGACCTGTTTCAGGATGATGAGGGCAATAGTAAAAATCATCTATATCAGCACCTTCTTTTTTTAGTGTTGTAGAAATTTCACTATTAATTTTCTTGACATCATCTTCTGTACAGAGACCCCTCGCAACAACTGCTTGGTTTGTCACCACAATAACCTTGTAACCAAGTTGGTTAAATTTTTTAATCGCTTCAGCAGCATAGGGGAAAACTTTTATATGATCCGATTTTGTGACAAAACCTTTTGTTTCAACAATCACACCGTCCCTGTCCAAGAAAACGGCTTTGTTAACCATCGAGTTCACCTTTAGCTACCTTGATCGCAGCGGCAACCGATCCCATAAGAGAAGCTTCATAACCAAGTGAAGTGTTTTTGATTATAGGAAGCTTGCTGACAATCTTTACATTTTTCCTAACATAATCCACTGCCGGCTTCAAAACCTTTTCTCCTGCCTTGATGCTCACACCACCACCCAACAAGATAGCTTCTGGAGCAAACATTATTATTATATTCCTCAAACCTCTACCAAGATTTTCACCAACCTCTTCCCACTCTTTTTGAGAAAGGTCTTCTGCTGGTTTGCCATACAATCTCTTTATCGCAGAGCCAGAAACCAAACTTTCCAGACAATTTTTGGCTCCACATTTACAAACAACATCGTCTTTCACATGATCTATACCCCACTTTACTTCCTGATGGCCGAGCTCTGGGTGGCCTTCTTCAAGGCCTCGGTATATTTTTTTGTCAATCACAATCCCTGCCCCAAAACCTGTGCTGATCGTAATGTAAATAAAATTGCTGTAATTTTTCCCTTCCCCAAAAACCATCTCACCCAAAGCAGTTATATTCGTGTCAACATCAACATAAAATTTGCAGCCAAATTCCTTTTCTATAATCTCTTTCAGTGGTATGTTCCTCCATTCCGGCTGGTGCAACGGTGAGATAACACCTGTCCTATAGTTCAGCGGCCCGCCAGCAGAGCAACCGATGCCAAGTATTTTTTCTTTCCCAGCGACCTCCTTTATTCCATCCTTGATTAATTTCAACCCCTGTTCGAAGTTTAAAGGCGTGGCAAACTCAACCTTTTTGGAGATTTCCCCTTTTTCATCTGCAGAAGCAATCATCGTCTTTGTCCCGCCCAAATCAACACCGACATAAACTTCCATTTAATCACCTAAAAAATGTTTTAAAATTTCCAATGTACCGCGACCGTTTTCTTGGGAAGCTATATGGCCGGTACTTCTGCGCATTCTTTCATGGTGTGGTATTGTAGGATCAACCTCCCTAACATGCTGCATTATTCTCCCAAGCATATACCCTTCCCATACAGCGTCTTTCACTTTTTCTGATGCATCGGCAGGACATCCTGCATACCCTAGGTTTTTAGACTGCCTATTATAGGGTTTTACCAGAAGGTCAGCGTCTGTGTCTTCCACAGCCAACCACTTATTCAACGGAATCCCAACCTTTTCTGAAATTACTCCTAGCGCAGTTTCCTTTGAAAGATCATTCGCTCTTATGTCTATTGCCCCATGTGAGTAGAATACGCCTATACCGCCTTCCTTACGTCTAAACATGTCTCTGTGTTCAGAACTTAACCTACCAGAAACCATTCTCCAAAACTCTTCTTGATCAAGATCTTTTGGAACCCTTACAGCAACAAAATAATCTTTGTGTATTTCATGAGCTGCGATATCAGGATCTTTGCGAATCATATCCCTTATTTCTGCTAAAACTCTCATTTGAGCTTCATATCTTTTGTCGATCTTATCCATCCCCATTGGTCTGTCTTCACCAGGCATCCTGATCGCATGGCCGTGCTCAACTGCCATAATTAACCCATCACCTAACATCTCGCGGACCACAGGATATGAAGCCTCCCAAGATCTACCAGTATTTACAGAAAATATTAGTGGCGGTTGATGAGATAAGTATGGTGCCAAGTTTATCACACTATCCTTGCCTTCCTGTGTTTTAAGGTATGCCGCCAGCAGATCTGGCTGCTCTGGTAACTTGTTTTTTGGAAAACCACAACCGTCTAAATCCAAAGATACTGCCCTAACATCATATTGATTACTCATGTTTTGCCTCCAAACAATGCTTTCTCAACCAACTCCGAAATTATGTGATAGGCAAGTTCATGGCATTCTTGTACACGCGGCGTATTGCTCGATTTCACAACCAATGCCAAATCAACAAGCTTTGAAATTTTCTCGCCCCTTTCACCAAGAAAGCCAATAACTTTAGCCCCTTTGCCTTTTGCAGTCAAAACAGCTTTGTAAATGTTTGTTGAGTGGCCACGTTCTTCTTCCACATCACTTGTTGTAAAAATAATCACAACATCACCTTTATTAGCAAAAGCCTCAACCTGTTTTGCAAAAACATTATCAAAGCTGCTATCGTTCCCTATAGATGTCAACGTTGATGTGTTTGTGGTCAATGCAATCACAGGTAGCGCCGCCCTGTTTTTGATTTTATAATCATTAACCAATTCTGCAGAAAAATGTTGGGCGTCTGCAGCCGAACCGCCATTTCCAAACATCAAAACCTTATTGCCTGATTTAAAACACTTCACAATTTCTTCTGTAATTTTTTTAATCTCTTGCATGTTGTTCTCTTTTAAACTTCTGACAACATCCACATGCTCATCTATAAAATCGTTAATTTCTGATTCCATAATCATTAACCATTACTCGCCTCCCATGTTTGCAATCCATCCCAATCAAATGTGAAACTAAAAGCTTTTGCACCCATTTTCTCCAGTTTATCAATTATTATATGCTCTTTGTTTGGTTCGCAGAAGAGCAACATGAAGCCGCCGCCGCCTGCACCTGTTATCTTTCCTCCTATTGCACCGTTTTTCTTTGCAATCGCATAAAGGTGGTCGATATACGGGTTGCTTATCATCGGCGACACCTTTTTCTTCTCCTCCCAACCAACGTGTAAAAGCTCACCAAATTTTTGCAAGTCGCCTTTTAACAAAGCATACCTCATATCCTGGCATATTTCCTTTGTTTTGTCAAGCGCTTCTTCAACACCAACCTTTTTCTCAACATATGCTTTTGTCTGGTCAGCGATTATATCACCACTGCTGCTTATGATCCTGTCTCCCGTGTAAACTAAAACAAGATGCTTCTCCAATTCTAGAATATGGTCTTTCTTAAGTTTCAATGGGTTCACCCTTACCCAACTATCACCAAACTCGATGAAATTTAAACCACCAAACACAGTCGCATACTGATCTTGTTTTCCGCCACCGACCTTTAACTCTTCTCTCTCCAACTTGTAAGCCAGTTCAGCAACCTCATATTGAGTCATTTTTTTCTCCTGTCTTAGATGGTTGAACAATCCTATCATCGACGCAAAGGCTGCGGCAGAGGCGCCTAAACCAGAGCTAGAAGGAACGTCACTCCTCATAAACACATCTAAACCAACACCGCTTGTATTCATTTTTTTCACAACCGCCTTCAACAAATCAAGCTCGTTGTTGTAAGAAATCTCATTAACGTCTTTGAACTGAACGCTTTTCAAAAAATCAGCGGATTCTATCCTTATCTCCTTATCTGTCCTTGGTACAAGCGTGGCATAAGAATATTTGTTGATTGCTGCCGATAATACACAACCACCCTTCTCGGTACAATATGGAGGCACATCTGTCCCACCACCGGCAAAAGATATCCTTACAGGCGATCTCGAACGAATTATCATAAATCTAAATACAGACAAAGCTTTATAAAGTCATACTCGTCATACCTTATAAAGAAGGTATGAAATAACGATTTCGATAAGTATGAAAACTAAAATAGCAATCTCCTTGGAGACAGACATCCTAAATAATGTTGATAGGCTGTCCAAAGGTAATAGAAGCCAATTTATAGAAACCCTTATACGTAACTCGCTTAACATAAAATCCTTAAAGACGGCAGTGATATTGGCTGGAGGCCTCGGAACAAGGTTAAGACCGCTTACATACGAGATACCTAAGCCTTTAATACCAATAAAAGGGAGGCCGATACTAAAGTGGCAAATAGATTTGTTAAAGTGTTTTGGAATAGATGACATAACAGTTGTCCTGACACATAGTGTGGACAAAATAAAAAAGCAAATTGGTGATGAAGTTGCATATATAACTGAAAAGGAACCTCTTGGGACTGGCGGTGCCCTCAATAAATTAAGAAACACGATAAACAACACTTTTATTGTTTTAAATGTTGATACACTGCTTTCACCAAAGCCGAACATAACGGGAATGTACAATTTTCACCAGGAGAAGTCCACAACAGCAACAATTTTAGTTAACCTGAAACAACACGCAGAAAGTTATGGTGCAATTAAAATAGCCGACGATAATAAAGTTATAGATTTTATGGAAAAGCCCGACAAATCAAAGGCAAGCCTCATTTCCACTGGTTTGTATATTTTTGAGCCCACAATATTTGATCATCTGACAAAAAAGTGCAGCTTGGAAAAAGACGTCTACCCAAAATTAGCCAAGGAAAACAAACTTTATGGATATTTTTTCAATGGTGAATCGTATGACGCAGGTACAATGGAAGGCTACGAGAAAGCTATTAAGGAGTGGAGACCCTAAATAATATGGAACTACAAGAAATAGAAAAGATGGCCGAATTAGAAGCAGAGCATTGGTGGTTTTCTGCTAAAAGACGATTGATTGTAGATTACGTATCTAAAATTAGAAAAGGTTTGTTACTGGACATAGGTTGTGGTACAGGAGAAAACACCAAAGAGTTTAAAAAATATCATGATGTTGTAAGCTGTGATATTTCTAGGGAGACCATAAAGTTTTCAAAAGATAAAACCAAAGGAAAGTTTGTTTTGGCGGACGTTGAATATTTACCCTTTAAAGACAATACATTTGGTTTGGTGGTAGCACTAGACATATTAGAACATATAAATGATGATGTCAAAACAATAAAACAAATACACTCCCTCTTAAAATCCAACGCAAAATTTATAATAAACGTCCCTGCGCACATGTTCCTTTTCAACGGTCACGATATTTTACTTCACCACAAAAGAAGGTATGTGCAATCTGAACTAAAGTCAAAAGTAATCAACTGTGGTTTTAATATAAATAAGCTCACATATTGGAACTTTTTGCTGTTCCCGTTGACGATTTTTTTTAAGATTATAAGCAACAACTCAAATATAAATGAAACAAATGGATGGGTCAATAAAGTTCTCTATAAAATACTGTGTATAGACAACTTCTTGATAAAAAACATCTCATTGCCATTTGGCGTCTCACTGTTTTGTGTTGCACAAAAATAAATCTATTCACAAGAATATATTGACCTTAACTTAATACCCGATCTTTGTATTTCTTTAACAATATCACACTTTATAGAAAGATTAGACTCTAGAATCCTTACACTGCTTTCAAGCCCAGGTTGTGTATAGAAACAAATTGGTACATCGCCTATTTTCGGTTCGTTTACTATAATATCTGAATAATTTTCGACGTAGTTAATTATTGTCCCAGCCAAACTCCCTGTAACTTTTGTGCAGTTTGCCTTAACGTAATCTATTGCTTCCATAAGCCCATCAGTGTTTGCTATCTCCTGATCATATTTTAACTGTTTAAACCCAAAAAAATCACCAATAGAGTTATAATGTAAGTTATAATATGGATGGACAAGGGCAGCCGTTGAAAATAAAACTAAAGAAAATATAATACCTAAAACAAAAAATGATCTCGGGTTTTTAATTAAGTCTAGTGACCTTGCTGTTACCAAAGCAATTAGAGGCATAATTACGGTAAGGTACCTATATGTCTGCCCATATTTCTGTAGCCATAATATAAATAAAAAGACACCAATGAAAATTAAAATGTCGTTGTCCATACTTTTTCTCTTCTTGTATATAGCAAATAAGCCCAACAAAAAAAGAGCAGCAAAGAGTAAGCTTTCCTTTGAAAACATCAATATAACATAGCCAATAAATGGTATTTGCATGACAGGCAAAATCGATGGCTCGGCAACTTTCTCCTGTCTACCTAATGCTACAGTAAGGTATTCTTGTGGCGAAAGAAGAATTGTTGGTACTCCTAAAACAAAACTGTCGCCTCTGTCCTCCATACCAACAACCTTTACGTCAACATCTAATTTTATTGGGTAGAGCGCCATTGGCCAAACCAAAAAGAATACAATAATAAAAACAATAAGAGCCTTGAACAGCCAACCTTCAATTTCGAAGGAAAACTTCTTCTTAACATGTACCCTTATAAGTTTTGTATAAAGCGCATGAATTATGATAACAATGATAAGGTTTAACCCAATCCATTTAGAAAGCAGAGCAAATGCTAAACACACACCTAGAATTAAAATACCCCTTCTGTTTTTATCACCTTTTAAAAGGTTTACATATGCATAAAAAGATGCTGTAAAAAAGAACGCCAAAACCGGTTCTGTGAGAAATGTTCTAGAGAAGTTTATGTGAATCATTGAAAAGGCAACAACAACCATTGCAAAAATCGCGGTTTTTCTACTGTAGTATTTTCTTGCAATAAGATACGTAAGTATGACTGTACCCAAACCAAAAATTACCCCAATCGACCTAAGGAAAAACTCTGAAAATCCAAAGAAATAAAGTTCAACCGCACCCAAATATTTTAGAAGAGG
>DATDTO010000026.1:0-7031 GCA_035290825.1 archaeon | reverse complement strand
GCCTTGAAGACGGTCTCACAAAAGATTTGATTATGGGGGCGAGTCCTAAATACATCGAAAAAAAATACGCCCACAGGGATCACACCACTTTTGAAATTTTGGACAGGGTTGGGTCGAACTTCCCAAACGGGACACCGGTATACCAGAACAGACAAACTGGTAAAATCGTGAATACTGAATCGGACAAAAAGGAACAGTTTGTAGAAAGAGAATTACGAGCTAGATTGGGATCACAAGTGGTTGAAGAAGTTGAAGCTGTTGCTTAGTGGTGTCATATGGTCAGTGCCACTTACAAACTTTTTGGAAGATGTGTCAAACTTTTTACAGGCCAAAAATTTCCAGAAGAGCCGGAAGCAGAACCCTTTACGCTAGACGATTTTGAAGAGGCAAAAAGCAGATACAGCGCACTAACTGAAAGGTTTAACCTGCTTGCTGGACGCTATAGCAACTGCGTCCAAATAATGAAGTGTTTGGATTATGCGGAAAGGGTCATTTGTGAAATAGAGTTTAACAGAAGGGAAATTGATAGGATAGTTGAAGCGCCGGATGCTGCCAGAAGAAAAAGGGTCGAGGATTATTTTATTGAAAATTCGCCTTTCCATGATATGATGTCCGATGTTTTTAGAAGACTCGACAAAACCCTAGACCTTCTTTCAGAGCCTATAGAACAGTCGGCAAACCCAACACTGCCACACTTCAAAAATCTTATGAAAATGAGTGACCTTGATTATGTTATTGAAGGGGCTATACAAGTGCGCGAGTCTGAAGAGGAGATGGTGAAGATGATAGAAGAGGCCTTAGAGAGCGCAAATATTTCAAAGGAAGCCCAAAAATATCTGACAAAAAACGAGTTGCTGAGACAAGCTATTTTGGTTTCCCCACCGAAAGACTAAATCATTTTTTCAGAGAGCCGACAAAATTTTTAACATCAGCGTCTGTCTTTATACCTGTTGAGCACAAATTGGTCCTTGATGCTTTGAAGCCGGATTTTTTTAATTTCTCAATAACCTTCTCAATTTTTTCAGATTTCAGGTTGTATTTCCCACAAACCCTTGAAAAATCATAGTACAAGGGGACAGCAACCTCCTCAAAAAACCTAAACTTGAAACCCCTGTCTTCAGCTTCTTTACCAACACTTTCCACAAAACCGTTATCCTGCATTTGGCCAAGCCACAAAGGTCCTATTAATTCTAATTTACTCTTGCACACCGGGCAAATTTTAGAAATCCCAACTTCCCTAAACAAACATTTCTGGCAGTAACTTACAAAACCAATTTGCTTCAGATTCCTGTCAACTGCGCCCTTGTTTTTCTCAACAAAACCAAAGGCCCTGAAATAATGGTTTGTGAAAGAAAGTAAAGGCGTAAATGAGCAGTTGTATTTTGCAAAGTTTTGTTGTATAGATGTTATCAGCGCCCTCAAACCAAGTTCCTTGTAGAAGTCTGTCCTGCAAACTTTTATCCCATACCTTCTAAAACAGGTTTTTGGGAATGAGCCTGCCAGCGCTCCGGTGTCTGTGGCTGTAGCTCCAAACATGCTTTTGTGTTTTAAGGAAAATGCTGACGCCTCCAAATATTTTACAGGAGAACCAAATGGGTCTATATCAACAAAATCAAAACTCACCCTGTTTTCAAACAACAAAATCCGCGCATCTTTTTTGCAAACATCTGCCTTTAATTTATTTAGTTTGATATTTTTCCTAATCAACTTCACAGCATTAGAAGTCACATCATTTAGAACAATTTTGCCAATCCCTTTAACCTCTTTCTTGGCCCTTATCCCGCGCACACCAGAGCCGGCGAGTGGATCACAAACATCCAATTTTTTGGCCACCTGTTTTTGGAAAGCAGCCAAAACACAAACAGTAAGGTTCCTCTGCCTCTCCATCTCTGGATTGTAAAAAACAGGCATCTTCTTTGTTGGACATAGGCTTTGCCTATGTCGTCCCTTTCCTGCGGCTTCCCCAGGGTATGTATAGAGCTTTGCCTTACCCTCTTTGATAATCTGCATAAATAGAATTTGATTTGTGTTTATTAAACTGTAGGCAACACTCTTCCAACTTTTTCTAAAAGTCTTTTGACATCAACGGGTTTAACTAGATAATCCGTCGCGCCTCCCTGTACGGTTCTAATTACAGTTTCCTTATCCCTTTTAGCAGAAACCATAATAACAGGAATATGCTTTAATTCTGGATCTGATTTTATTCTTCTAAGAACTTCGTGCCCGTCCATCAAAGGCATCATTATATCAAGAAGGACAAGATCGGGTTGATAAGTTCTCATTTTTTCTAACCCTTCCTGACCACTATAAGCAGATTCAAATTGGTAGCCAGCTTCTTCGAATTTTGGTCTAAGAGTAGAACCAATTTGCCTATTATCATCTATAGACAATACTTTTTTCCTGTAAACAACATCTGCCATATTTTGTGTTTAACAATTAGTTATTTAAGGATATCAGAATTAACTGTCAGAAAGCAGTTCCACAAAACCACCAACGGCCTGTCCTGGAAGGCCTCTGTTAAACCTGGCCCTTATTGTGCCCTTGTTTCCGTGGATGTCCGATACTTTGCCTACAATCTCCTTGCCTGCGGGGCTCTTCCAAACAACCTTTTTTCCAACAGCCTTTATTGCTTTTTCCTTGGAATCCAAACCTTCAACCTCTAGCAAAAACTGGTTTGTGTGTTGGTTGTGCCTGCCACGCCTAAAACTTAGAATCCTTGCTTTCATAGCACAGATTTATCACAGTGAATTAATAAGCTTTATGGAGGGGTTAAAACAAGTAAAAGACGGTGTTTTGCTCGAAGTTAGGGCAAAACCTAATTCAAATCAGACCAGGCTTTACAAGAAGGAAGAAAAAATCGTCCTAGAACTCCAAAGTACACCAGAAGACAATAAGGCCAATATAGAGGCCATAAAATACTTGAAAAGGCTTTTTGGTTGTGAGACCCGTCTTGTCAGCGGCCTGAAATCAAAGAACAAGATTTTTCTAATAAATTCAAATAAAATAGTAATCGAGGAAAATCTCAAGGCCTTATAATCTTAACTTCATCTGTTGTCAGGTCAAAAACCCTCGAGGGATGTTTCCTTAATTGGCCGCTGTCTATTGCTATTTGGACACCTTGTTTTATTGGTTCGGGAACATCCTCCAACTTTGTGATCACCTCTTGCTCTGCTATATTCAGCGACGTGGTTGTAAATACAATCCCCTCCTTTCTAATCAAATCTATAACAGGGTGTTTTGGTATCCTTACACCAACCGCGTTCTCTTTCACAAGCCATTGGGGGAACTTGGTTTTTGTTTTCAAAACAATTGTATACGGCCCTGGCAAAAGCCTTTCCATGAAACTTTTATTGGACTCGCTTACATAGAAGTTCTGGTATATCCAGTCCTTAGTGGGCGCGACAATTGACATTGGTTTGCTCTCCCCCCGCTGCTTTAACTGGTAAATCTTTTTGATGCTTTCAGGGAATTCGATGCTGCAACCTAAACCATAAACAGTGTCTGTCGGGTGGATGAACACCACACCGCTTCTAACTGCCGCTAAAAATTCCTTCTTCAACCCCTCGCTTCCCAACAATTCCTCCTGCTTTATACTGCGCATACCCATTATATTTATCCAAACAATATAATATAATATGCATTGCGATAGCAGGTTAAAGTCTGTCAAAAAAATAATGGAGAACCACAGACTGGACACGCTTTTTATCACGCAGAAAGAGGACATATTTTACTACAGTGGATGGAAAGCTTCCGAAGGGAATATTCTTGTTATAAACAGGCACCAAAAACCGACCCTATTCGTCTCACCTTTGGAGCAAGATGCACAAAAGCTAAGATCTGTGCACACTATTTATTTGGGGAAAAAGGAGGACTTGCTAAAGGAGCTGAGAGCCTCAAAGTCAGTTGGTTATGATGAATACAACCTCTCTGCAAACAGGTTCACTCTCCTTCACAAGCTTCCTATAAAACTGAGGAGAGCCTCGGAAATAATAAAAAAACCAAAGGAGGTCAAGGATTCCTGGGAACTGGGACAGATTAGAAAAGCAGTCAGTATATCCAAGAAAGTTTTTGAAAAAAGCACTGGAAAAATCTATGGAAAATCAGAGCGGGCCTTGGCAAACAAAATAGAGGCAGGATTTATTTTGCATGAAGCAGAGAAGGCTTTCGACACGATAGTCAGCTGTGGTTCAGAGGGCATCCACCACCAGCCTTCAGGAAATCTGATTAAAAAAACAAGGCCTACCATTGTTGATTTTGGGGCAAGATTTAACTGGTACTGTTGTGATATCACAAGGACATTTGCAGGAACAAGCAAAGAGTGGAAGACGACAAAGGAGGCTGTAAAAAATATCCAGGAAGAGATCATAGATTTTGTGAAGCCTGGTGTTGGGATGGAGGATATCAAAAAACTGTACGAAAAATTAATGACCAAACACAAGTATAAAATCCAATACTCTTTCGGCCACGGGATAGGGTTGGAAGTTCACGAGCAGATTACAGGGAAGCTAAAAGAGAATATGGTTATAACAGTCGAGCCTGGGGTTTACAAGCATTCTGGCGGCTGTAGGATAGAGGACACTATTTTGGTCAAGAAAGGCAAAGCAGAGATACTTACAAAATCAATAAAACATGGCCTTTAGAACAAATGCCCGCAAAACAACTATTTTTTCTCAGGGACAATTGGCATGTCAGAACCATCATCTGGCAAAGGGGTTGTTATGTGTTTGACCACAACGATGTCACCAACAGCCTCTACCATTGAGAATGGAACGATAAGCCCTCTTCTACCAGCTAAAACACTGGAAACATAAGAACCCTTAGCAGACTTGACAATAAGCGATCGGAGCTTGAACCTCTTGAGGTCGCATTCTACATCTTCTACCTTGCCACAATACATGCCTCTGTCAGTAAAAACATCCTTATTATAAGTTTGTGAAATGCTGTTAACGTTGACTCCCATAAAGATCATCTTAAATTTATATTAAGTTATTATATAAAGAAGCTTAAATATCTATCCTTTCTTTGAGAAAGAAAGGATACAGTACCCAAAGAAACCATATAGTGGTGAAATTGTATAAGAACATGCTGAGGTGGCCGAGACTGAGACTGCAGAGCAGTTTCGACGGAAATGGTTAAGGCGCAGGTTTGCTAAACCTGTGGGCGTAAAGGGTTGAAGTTGACCGCAGTCAACTTCGGTCTGTGTTTGCCCGCGTGAGTTCGAATCTCATCCTCAGCGTTATACCCTCTTTCTTTTCAAAAAAGAAAGAGCCTTATAACCCAGAAAGAAAACATACAATATTCTATAAAGCGCTAGTAGTCTAGTGGTAGGATTCGAGCTTCCCATAGGGAACCTGCAGGACATTCTGTTCCGGTTCCTCTAACCCTCCACGGGTTTGGAAACAGCTTGCGACGCGGGTTCAATTCCCGCCTGGCGCATACTGTCTGTTTATTGCTTTTTCATTCTCCTGGATGCAAAATTTGGTTTAAATTGTTTTTCTGCGTCACATTCTAAAACTGATGCAGCTTCTTGGGAAGAGGATATATCTTGTCCTGTAATGGCCGACGCAACAATTCTCACAAACCCCTCACCTGTTTGTGGTACAGGATAAATACCCCTTAAGTTTTGGTATCTTTGTGCATGTGCCTTCTCAGAATCAGGAATACTGTCTCGATAAAACAGAATTGCACCGACTTGTCCCCTTACTATGCTAAAGGAAGAGACAGCATCGATACCATTCTCAACGCCGGGTTCTGGTCCCCGCCCAGTTAAACTATATTCTACAACAAAAAGATCATATGTGTTTTTGAGAGCTAAGTTTCTGCCCCCCCCACACCCGTTGCAAAGTCCAAATCGTCAATCCTGTCTACCCAGTCCCTATATTCTCCATGATGCCTTTCAGGAGCTACAACTAGAAGTTTGGTTCGCATATTTTCTTATATGGACAAGCTTTAAATCTCTTTCCCAGTTACACCATCTACCCTCAACTTACGGTTGCCGAGGCTTACAAACCAGATTGGATAATAGAAAACTTCAAAACGTGTTATGTCAGCCCCTTCCCTCAACCCTTTAACTATTTTCCTCAGAGAATCTTCTGTCAAAGACGGTTTGTTTGTCTTGCCGGAAACTTGGCCTGTAATCGGCCTGCTAAGCGACTGTTTTAGGTCTGGAGTTTTGAAGTTGATTAATAATGAATACAGTTTTGATTTGCCATCCATTGAAAATGTCACAGTTTTCTTGTCCTGCAAACCGCTTACAATCTTTCTTACTGTGAGCTCAGAAAGTTTGGTTTTCAATTCCAAATCGCCTATCGTGATTTTTCTTCCCCTGGAAATCTCCAGCAAAACCTTGACCTCGTTCTCACTCAACCCAACAAGTTTTGAAACACCAATAGAATAATCCAACCCACCCCTGATATTCGCAAACTCACCACTAACATCATCAACTATAAAAGAATATGGCTTGTAGGATTTTTTTATCAGTCCCTCAAGAACATTGATCTCAACCCATACAAGAGGCTGATAAACGAGGTCAATTGACTTGACATGCTCCTTCTCACCAAAAAGGCCATGCTTCTTCTTCCTCTTCTCCTCAACTAATCTTTCCATTTGGTCTTTTGTTACTGTGGATTGTATTCCAATAATTTTACCTTTTCCAAATTCCTGAACTTCTGAGACGTCTCTTTTTTCCTCAACCCTTTCAGCCATACCCAAACTTGTTTTTAACTCTGTGATTTTTCCAGTTGACTTTTGGACAAGTTTTGGAGTCAGACCTTTATGCTGTGTAACCCTTTGGCCAACCTTTACTTTCACCTTTTCCATGGAAAGGTTACCCATCACAAAAAATTCCCCCGGATTTAATTTTGGCAATAGTTCCAATTCCTTCCTGTCCGCAAAAAACAAGTCAACTGCCTTTAAATCATTTTCAGTTGTCAGCTTCCCTATAACCTGGTTTCCACACTGACTCAAAACGTTTTTATTCACAAGGCTCGGCCTCTGTGTTGCAACCAAAATCCCCAATCATCTCTTCCTTC
>DATDTO010000025.1:0-3070 GCA_035290825.1 archaeon | reverse complement strand
GTCACCACCAGCTAGCCAGAATAAAGTCACGTACAGAATCCCTGCCGCTTTCATGGATACACTCTGGTGGGGTAAAACAGCTTTTCGGTTATTTGACCGATATGCGATATGGATTTGCCAGTATTGGCCTTCAAAACCATTTATTTGCTTCTGATAGACCAACATTCTTCGAGGCCAGACATATGAATGATTTGGCAATGAAATATTTAGTAGAGAAACTGGATCAATATTGCAGAAGTCGAGGTATAGAAGTAGATTCACGCGAAGGGGGTAGGCGATATGATGAGCACATATTTCTTGGTTTTGGTGATCCAGCCTTGGATGTTAGAATAAGAAGGGATCCTAATTCAGTTCCACTTTTAGGTAAAGGTATGGAAGTTGATAGAGTTGGAAATAGAAAAGGGTACAGATTTAGTGTAACAGTAAATAAGGACTGCACACTTAACACGGGGGCTTCAGCAGAAAAACCCGTTATTTCTCCACCTGTATTTTTACTCCCAGAGAAAATAAAGTCGCTTCAAAATGTCAGGGCTACAGAAGGTTTGAAATATCACATAGGCGATGACTTTGTTGTTTTTGATATTGGAAGTAATATTGTGGTAGAAAACGGTTCGGCAAAACTTGTTCCTACACAGCTTGCAGCAGGCCAGACATGGGAGCTTTCTTTTACTTCTTAGAGTTTTGCCATAACAAGTGAAAAATTAAGCCACAGAAGATTTTATATATACTATAACAGATAATATAATATGGTCAAAAGCCTGTGGAACGACGACGATCCAAAGAAAAGGAAAAAAAAGAGGCTGTTGCTATTACTCCTGCTCCTAGCCATTATAATCATAGTTATTATAATAGTGTTTTTCCTACTGCAGCAGCCAAAACAAACCACAACCCCTGTGCCTTCCCCAACACCGCAAAAGACACAGCTGAAGTCGGAGCCCGCATTGACAATAACCGCCAACTGTGAAAGCTCGCCCGGTGAAAATGCTCAGAAGTTAATATTCTTAGACCCAGAAAGGTTTGGTGGTGAAACCTTCGAAATCCAGATACAAGAATGCGAACCGGATCTCCCATTTTCCTTATCCCTTGCAGGAAATGTCATCAAAGACAAAACAAACAAAACTGGAGGAAAACTAATCAACCTTACAAATCCTTCCAGACCGAGCGAACTTGTTTACACAACTTTTGCAGGAAATGACTTAAACTCACCGCACACAACTTCTGTAATTGACATACCAAATCCCCACAGGACAGGGGCTGGAGCAAATGCCGGTGTAAATACAATCAGTTTTAGTAAACCTAACTTCCTTGATATCGCGGACCTATCGTCACAACCACAGTCTTGCGGTGACGGTGTGGTTCAAGGAGTTGAGCAATGTGATCCGCCAAATAGTGTCGATTCACAGAACTGTAAAGGGGCATATGTTCCACAACCAGGGGGCGGATTAGCCCTTGCAGTCGGTTTTTGTAACAATAAATGCAGCTGTAGTTATGCCACAATTCCTCAAGTGTCTGCCTCATCGAGCTGTGGGGATGGCAAGTTAGATCCAAATGAGGAATGTGATGTAAAACCAAAAGTAGGCACCAAAACAAAAGAAGATTTAACATACCAATGCCCATATGGGTCACCGAAGGTTCCAGGATTATGTACAGACGATTGTACATGCGAACCGCCGCCTTTGTTTTGCGGCAACGGTTGGTTGGATGATTATGGTGGTCTTGGTATAGAAGAATGCGACCCTGGATACGGATCTGTTTTTGGCACTAGCCCACAGAAGTTTGCAGGCCCTGGTTGTATAAACCCTGGCGCTTCTTGTGATATTTATACGTGCAAGTGTAAACCTCTATCTCTTTGTGGTGATGGTAAACTAGATCCTGGAGAAGGATGTGATCCTGGAAATCCAGGGTTCCCTGGTCCGCCTTTAAGTCCCATTACTGTGGCACCTCATCCACCAGCCGCAGGTAATTGTCCAGGCCAGCCACCTGGCACAACATGCAGCTCAGCTTTCGATGTAAACGGTAATCAACTCGCAACTGGATGTATGTGCATTCCGCCGCCGCCACTTGCGCCATTTTGTGGCGACGGTATAATATCTACGTTTGGAGCAAATGGTGTTCCGGGCGGAGGAGATGATGAGAACTGTGAGCCAGGTGATCCAGCAAAAGGCATAAAGCCTAAAGTAAGCCCCGATTGTTTGGCCCGCGGTGAACCTTTCTGTGGAAAGCCTGGTTTAGTTGTTGGCGGGATAAACTACGCATGTAGATGTTATGGCCCAGGTTTTAAAGTTGGCGACCCATTCAATATGCGAGGGTGTGGTAATGGTGTTATAGAACCAGCTGGATATGATGGTATTGTTGGGACAATTGACGACGAAGGCTGTGAGCCAGGCCCTCCACAACTGCTTAGCCAAGCTTGTATAGCAGCAGGCGCCACCCGATGTGGAGCTTTAAGCGATGAGAAAAACAGGTGCAAATGTTTGGGTGGTGACGTAACACGTCCAGAAGAGATACTTGTCAACGATACTGTTGTTGTAGTTAATATAGAAATAGTAGAAGTTGGAGACTGCTACAATAAGCAAAAAATAAAAGTAAGAACTACACGAACCGTCAAGTTATCTGGTGGAGCTGCCAAGTTACCAAGTGCTGCTAGCGCAATAGGCGACTCCCCTCTCCAAGCAACCCTAATCGCAGACGGCCAGACAACTGTGCTACAGCTCAAAAAAGTTGGCGAAGATGAATACGAATCAGATTATCTGCCGGAAATAGGTAACCTGACAGCGCAAGTCATTGTGAATGGCCAAACAACAATTATCCCAACCGTGAAAGGCATTGAATCTTCATTTGGCCTCGGCTCAGAAAAAACAAAGGAGCAGGCAATAAAGCAGTTGAGACAATTATTGGGTCTTGACTCTACAACAATCGCTGGTCCGAACGGGTTGACAGGCAACCAGGTTTTGGTTGGACCACCGGCATCAGGACAGACAATAACAAAGAAGCCATGCACAGATTCCAGGATAACAACCATAACCACAACGCAGAAGACCACAGTCAACCTTGGCGTGTTTGGAAAGCC
>DATDTO010000024.1:0-10237 GCA_035290825.1 archaeon | reverse complement strand
TTAACTACACCGTTGTTATCCAATGCAATAATGCGTCCATCCTTTACTGTGGTTGTCCCGCCTTTTACCAAGCCCCACTGGTTTACTTGGTCGTCTGTCAAAACAGATCCTGCCCCAAATTGCGGCACTGGAGGCGGGCCTTTCCACCAACTCTTGATTGCACTTACGCCTTCTGCTAGGGCTGCAAAACCAACTATTGCTGCTGCGCCTAAACCAGCGTACATGCTGTATGTCAACCCTTTAATGCAAAGATCCATGAACTTCTTGGCTTGTTTAAATCCATGGTCAAGATCTGCATTTATTTTCCTGAAATCTCGTTGTATTGTCTCCCTTATCTGGTCAACGCTGATTGATTTCTGCTGGATGTGGATGTCTGGAAGGTTTGTGGATAACTCTTTGGAAAAAGAATTCTGGGAATATTTGACATTCGCAAAGAGCTTGTTGTTGGAGACTGTATGTATGCCATTAAAACTCTCTGAAGGCCCCACACAGTTATCAAGAGGGTCAATCGTAAGCTGGCAAGTGTATTCGCTGCCAACCCTTTTATTGCAGGAAATTGAACGCTGGGTTTTGTTGTTTAGGTTGTACCACCATTCCTCGATTGTCAAATCGGAAGGCGCGTTGATTATCCTTGCAGTGAATTCCTCATCATGTGAGACTTCACAGGACACGAGGTTGGTGTCTAAATTGTATGATGTCAGCTTTATCTCATCTGCATTCACACAGACGCCTGGATCCTTGCTCTCTGACTGGCTGAAGCTAGCAGTGTAATTGGAGCCCTTTGAAGCGCAACCACAATCGCGGGGGCAGTTGTCTTCACTTTCACCTAGGTTAGTGTCGCATGGATTGCCATCCTTGTCCGTGTCCTCGCCGCACAGCGCTTTTGGGTTGTTGAACAAGGTGATTGCTGATGCGACGATGTTTTTGTCAGGCAATGAAGCAATCGGGAATTCTATGTTGTACTGTTTTTTCAGGTTGACTGATTGTATACTGTTTACCGCTGACCTTTTGTGTGGATCGCCAAACTGCTGTGGCGAATCAAGGTTATCAAGTTGTGTACCAGAAATTATATTCACAACCTCATTCTCAACCTTTTGTATCGAAACTTTTTTTACCCAATTCTTTGGGATCATGTAAAAACTCTTGATGAACTCTGCGGTGAGGTTTGAATATTCTGCCTTCTCCAGCACAACATCGATGTTTTCAGGTGCAACCCTGTTTGTCTTTACAGAGAATTGGTTTGGATTGGCACCTAGAGTTGTGATCTCGTCCCACATACCCACCCATACGCTCTGGGACGCACCGCCTTGGTTGGTGACATCTAAATTAATCAAAATCAACACATTGCCCTTTTGTGGGTAGGTCCCTGTAACTTGGCCTACATCGCTCCACACCCTTTCCTTGTTCAGAAACTCTTGCATCGCGATTGGCTCCTTTTTCTGGGTCAAACAGTCTGAAGGCTCCAAATCCTTGCAAAGCCAGACAAAACCTTTTTTTATTGGATGGTCTTTTGTCTTGATGTCGTATTTTACTAAAACGTTTTGTAAAGTCCCCGTTGGGTCAGGTAAAAAGTTGACGGTCTTGGTGACAAGGTCGCCTGGTGTTGGTATGGAAACTGTGATCGGTAGTTTTGTTGTCTCATCCGGCAGATAAAGGTTCACGCCAATTGATTGCGCAAGGCCTAGCGGCATGGCTATGATTAGGTATGCGCACACTACTGCGATTATTGCTACTATTTTACTTGCCATATTTTGTGTAAATTTTAACACGATTTCAACTTGTCTGCATCAATTGGTTTGTCGCTAATCGGAAGGGATTCGCCGATCTTGGTTGAACAGTTTGCAAGGGCCTGTGAGAGCGAGATTATTTTATCCAGATAGGCAGAGGCGATTGAGGTGTCCTTGCCGATTTCAGATTGGTCGATGCCCCTTGATTGGGCTGTTTTGACTATGAAGGCCGTTATCTTGTTGGTATCGCCTTCGTTCAGGAGCTTATCGTATTCCGTCTCCTCTTCCGGTGTAAGTTTGACGTCTTGTGGTTTGGTTATGCCAAGGCCGCCCTTTAACACAGGCAAATAAACCCACAGCTCCTTATTTTCTTCATTAACAATGTAATCATTAAATACTCCACCTAAGTCTTCTTCTGTGGCCGACCTGACTGCTGCAGCGAATGTGTTTAGGCCGGACATCACATCACTTGTAATGGTTGTTGAATCGCCTGATTGGACATTTATTGAACTATCCCCAACCTTGAAAATCATGGCCACCTGATTTGTGTTTGGCTCAACTGATTCTATCTTGTACGCGCCCGGCTGGCCCGACAATTCAACAGTGTACAAATTCAATTTCAATGTCGGTGTTTTTGCTAGATGGACAATTTTGTATTCCAAATCTGTGGAGCTGGCAACCTCTGAGAACATTGTGTGATCGCCTTTGTTGATTTCCAACACGCTTATGCCGCATGGTATGCTACCTGTCAGGACGCCGCTGCGGTCTGTTCGTCCTAAATAACAGCCTGCGTAATTCACGTGGGCTAGTCCAAGCGGGCCTTCTGCATCTTCAACATAAACCGTCCCTTCGCAATTGGACTGCTGGCACGTCTCTGCTTGGTATTTCCACTGATCGATAAGGGCTGTGGCTGTGTTGTAATCCCCAGGCTCATCGCCATCAACAAATACTGTGAACGCAAAACTGAACTTGTCATCGCCTTCTCCAACTTCTGCAACAACCGGGTACAGCAGCCAGTAGTTTACAACAACAGGAGGCGAGACACAGACAGTGGTATAGGGCGCTGGTATTGAACGGACGCTAAGCGGGTTTGGATACATTTGGAAAGATTTCTCTGAGAGGTCTTCTGCCAAATCAAAGGAAACTTTCTGGTTTGTGTATACAGGTAATGTGTGTGGTTGGAAGGAAGAAATTGAAGTGATGTTTCTCGGTGTCGTGCCGACAATGTATGTGTTTTTCAGCGTACCCCTTAACAGCGTCTCCATCTCCGGCTTTACATCATACCATGACTTGTATATGCTCTTGGCGCAACCGATTAAAGGCGACCCTGTAACAGGCACTTTTGGCTGGCCGTCAATACCATTTACTCTATAAGAATAAAGCGAGCTGATTGTGAACCGCTCAAAGAACCTGTTTTCATACTCCTCGCCTCTATCGCTCCTGCTACTTTCAAAATTTTTGGCCACAACCTGGGAAGCGAAATCAAGCGATTTTCCTAGCGTGCTTGGGACAGATATCTCTATTGAATCTGTCACCCCGAAGTTATCCAAGGATAGGGCGAGGCCGACAGTGATTACAATCTCTGCATCTTTTATTTGCACATCGACTCGCGCGTCGTTTACATTGCCAAGGGAAACAGGTTTGCCTATCTTGTCGCTTAGGGCTTGTGGATCCAAGTTTTTCAATGAATCCTTAACGCCTTTGGCTATCTCCTTTGCAACCTGTTCCCTGTTCATAGCCAGGGTGAGGTTTCCAAACTGCCAGTAAGCTATTTTGTGGCCATGATAATCAGCAGCTACAGGAAGGCCTGTGGTGGACAGGTAACCGCCATTAGAAGCAACTGCCCGCAGAGTTGAACGTGAACTGTCTAAGACCGCTGTCTGGATTTCTGTCTCCAAACTTTGGCCCAAACTAGCGAGGTTTTCAGGAAGAGGGGCTTTCTTTACTATACCACCGAAGGTGATGGCAGCTACAGCAACCACTATAATCAGGATAGCCAAAACAATCACTATTTCGGTTTGGCCTTTAAGGCTGGAAACCGATTTCCTATACAATTTGCCTGAAATCAGTTTCGTCCCTTTCATCGACTTACGGCTACTTTTATTTGCTGCCATAGACAACTAATATTATACTATATATTATCTATCTAAACTTAAAAGCCTAGAGCGGTCATTTTTCCCCTAGATACAAGGCCACATCTATCACTGAACTGCCTTTTGTCAGCCTGGTGTTTTGCTGAGATGTCCCTTCCTTGCCCACAAGTTTTTTGCTCCCAAGCTCTTTGGTTCCATATTTTAGATAATAATCAAAGGTTCTGCTCTGGATGGCTTTGCTCATGTAGAGATCGACACGCGAGACGGCGCTGCCACATGTCTCTGAGCCACACTTGAAGCTTGGTGTATCGTGAGCACAGAGCAAAATGTCGCCGAAGGTCCTGCACTTGTCAGGGAAGTCTGTGTATCCTGTGTCTGTGGCCAAAACAGAGACTAAAAGGTTGGTCGTGAATACCTTGTTGTACTCCTCGTTCCGCTCTGGTTTTATTGTAGAAGCAAGGAAGGCGAAACCTCCAATAAGGATGAAGATTACTAGGACTATGGTTAACAACATCGACTGCCCTTTCAGTCTTGTGTCTTGAGTCTTGGATTTTGAGTTCACATCGCACAAAAATTTTCCCTTCATAACAATCTAACTTGGCACCTTCAAAGTTATCACACCGAGGTCGATCCTGTTTTGTATTTTCCTGAAAATGTTTACAGGCATCGTGTATATCCTGAAACCAGTTTTGGTCGTGCAGACTTCTTTGCAAACTGTCCACTTGTTGCACTCTGGATATGTTGCAGGGTTGCATTCATTTTCTTCCCGCACAGATGGCAGCAGTGCTTCAACTTCCAGACAAGCCTGCTGGCCTATAAGCTTTTCCAGCGCATCACAACCATCCTCTTCGATTGATGCCTGCAGTTTCGAATCGTCAAGTTGGTTTTCGGCTTTGGTGAAAAGGTTTGAGTGGGAGAATATTCCAAGGGAGAGCAGCTGTCTGCTTGCAATTTCCTTTGTCGTCTGGCCCTTTGCCTTTAGGTTCTCGAAGCCGGAAAGCATAAGCATGCCTATCACCAAAATCGCTATAAGGAAGACGCTCAGCAAAATATACTCCATTATACCAAATTGCCCCTTTAATTTTTTACTAATGTTTATTGTCTTCATATTAGCAGCCTCTCGATTCCAAATCATTATAGTTTTGTGCCAACACGCCCACAAGCTCATTGAACAATTCCATTTCCTGCTGGCCATAGTTTTCTGAAGATGCTGTCGCCTCGACAATTGTTTTCATATTGTCAATATTTGGTATTGTCGCAGCTATTAGGGTGGAACATTCTTGGTTCCTGTATTGGGAATTGCTGTAAACCCTTCTCAGTATTTCCAACCTTGATGACTCTTCCTTCAAGAATGTTAGAAGGCTGGCAAACTCCATTTTGTTTTTGTACATGTAGGCCTGCTCACCGCCGATTAGAATAGAGAATATGTCCAGGGCGTCTTTGTACGCCAAGGTTTTGGCCTTGCCGTCTTCTGTAAACAGGATTTTACCAACTTCATTGTCACCTAGCACAATTACAAAACTGTCTGTGATATTTACTTCGCTCTCAGATATCGTGACCTTTATCGCATCGGCAATCGGCCTTGTGCACTCTGTGTAGCTGAAGTTTTGTATTTGGTAAGATTGGTTTGTGTCAACTATGCCTTTTATCGGTTTCAGGAAGTTGGTTTTAGTGTTGGTTGTATATTCTACCTCTGCTCCACAGAGCCCAAACCTAACCAGTGGTGATGATGACTCTGGGAATTGTTCTGTAATCTGGGATATTGTCCTGTACGCTTCTGTCGTGTATATCAGCGGGTTGTATATCAGCTTTGTTTCTGGAACCACACCAACCCAACCCATTTTCCAAAAACCGAGGTCGAGGGAATTTGGGTAAATATAAACAAAATCACCCTCCCCTAGGAAGAAGGGTATTGACTCATGGATTTTAACGTTGTTTTTTCTGGAGATGTATGGAGGCGAATATTCCATTTCCACTTTCAGGCTGAGGTTCTGGCTGACTCCATACAAAGGGGTCTTCTCTATACTGTTTTTGACTGAGCTTAACTGTGCTATTTCTATATTTTGTACCTGTTGCGGTGTTAAGACACCCAAAAACTTCAGCGCGAAAAACAGGAAAAAACCGGCTATGATGATTCCTATGATTATTTTGAAAATTTCGAATGTGCTGATCATGTCCAAACCTGTTTATAATATTATACTATTAGAATTAGATATAGTTTTAGTTAACTTGGAAAGCTAAGCTTTTACTGGTTTAGGCCTTATAACAATTTCATGTTCTCCAATTAAATGGACGTCGACTGAAGTCCCTTCCTTAAAACCCATTTCCTCCGCCTCTGGGGGTAAGGTAATCCCTATCGAATTTCCTATTTTTACAACCTTTCTTATGCTGTTGATTTTCTCAGCTTCCTCCCTCAACCTCAACAATTCTTTTGCGGATTCTATAGGCAAACCAAAATCGCCGCACTTATCACATATGTTTGCCTCTAAAAGAAACCCTTCTAAAAAGGTCTTGCCTCTTTCTATCGTTCCTCCACAACTGCATTTTTTCATAACCTTCCACCGTCTCTCCATAATGTTACTATACGTAACAAGTCCCCATGTAGACCCACTATTACTGTATAGGTAAGGTTTTCTTTACCAAAGTAAAGTCTAAACCCAATGGTTTTCCTTAGCCTATCAGATTTTTCTTCTACCACTCTCCCTTTTCTTATGGTCTCTTCTGCTTTGTCCAAGTCATCTGGTTTAAGATTTTTACCCTTTAGTACATGAACACTGAAATCTATTTCAACTGTCTTCAAATCGTATTTTGACAACTCTTCCTGTATCCAGTCTTCCATATATTGTTGGTCTTCATGCTTGTATATTATGTTATAACTTTAAATAGGTTTTGTTATAATAGCGAATGTACTATTCTTCAGGCGGCAATGCTATGTCCACAGAAGGCCCGTTGTTTATCAGCCTTAGCTGTTGGCTGGTTTCTATGCAAAAGTTCTCTTGCTGCTGGACGCGGTCAATTGTACGGCCTTCGAAACCACCGTCGTTTAGGATAAACCCAATGTTGTATCTTTGGTTCTGTATAACAGGCTCATATGTGGGATTGCCCTCCCAGTTTTTTGGTGGATTGGGGCTTGGGTCGTCTGGGTTAAAGAAGCAGACCTTTTTCACACAGCTGTGATCAACACCGAGGCGCACATTTTTTTCAGAACCCTTGGCTGTGAGGTATATGTCACTGACCTCGTTGGTTAGTGTGTTGGCCTGTGCTTCCAGCCCGGAAAGGCATGTCTGTAAGGTTGATTTACCGAACAGGTTCAAAGCCATCACAAGCACGAAGCTTACCACTATTATGACAAAAACAAAGATGAAGACCATTTCCACATTCATAGAAAACTATTATTTAAGATTAACTGTCAGTGGTATGGAAGGGCCCGCCTGGTTAAAGGTGATGTCTGATAACTTTTCTATGCTGCAGTCAGCCACAGCTGTCGAGGCTGTCCTCGTGACTATGTTGAATCCATATGTGCCACCTTGTAGCGATTTAGGTATGTTGAATGTGAATATGAAAAACTTCTTGTCCTGGCTGTTTATCCATGTGAGTGGTGGGTTTAGCTCAAACCACAATTTTGCGTCCTCAAAAAGCTCTGGGCAGTCTTTCGATATGTCCCTGCCGCAGCCTTGCGCTGCTGTTAATTGTATGTCTGCAAAGTAACATAGCCCTGCCTTTCTTCTGTCCTTGTTTTTCACCCCGACCATGAACTTGCCCTGCTCACCGGTTGGCTGATCAAACACACTGGGCACATTAACCAGTATTTCCTTGTCTTGTGTGTCCAGATCCTGGCTCAATATTTCATCTGCCTTGCCTAATGTACGGTCGCCGATGCCGGTGATCTGCTTGAACATGCCCTGCAAGAAGACGATTCCAAGGGAAAGTATTAACACTGCAAGGACTATCACAACAAGAAAATTTATCCCGAACTCTATCCCACGCATGATAGATTATTGGCTTTGACTGCTTATATCTTTTAGAGTGTGCTGAGCTTCGCGCATCCCGTACAAAACGCTCTTCATCTTCTTCTCCTTTGCATGCGCGACCCAGTAGTAGGTTTCATCGCGGGTATTGGTTGCCATCAGGATTATAACCTTGCCGATTTTAGACCGGCCAACACGACCGCGGCGCTGTATTTGCCTTATCTCAGATGGTACAGGTTCATAAAACACAGCGAGATCCATTGAAGGGATATCAAGCCCTTCTTCGCCAATTGATGTGCAGACAAGGACATTATGCTCCCCCGACCTGAAATCCTCAAGCCTTTTTACCTGCTCTTTTTGTGTAATACCAGAACCTTCTTTGCTTCTTTTTGACTGACCGATAAATTCAACTGGCTTTACGTTATCTATTTTTGACAAGACCTCTGCGATTTCCTTGACCATGTCACGGTAGCTTGCGAAGATTATTATTTTTGAATCTGGTTTCTCTTTGATCTGCTGGCTGACCAAGGAACAGAGTTTGCTGATTTTCGGGTGACGGTAACCTTGCTCGGCGAGCTTGTTTGTCAAAAACATCGCATTGGAGATCGTCTTGTCTGCGACCAGGGACTTGGCACCCTTTGATTCGTCTTCCCTCAATTTTCTCCAGTAGTTTTCTAAACTGGTTATGCTTTGCGTTTCCAAAAGGCCGATTGCGTGCTCAATCTTTATCGCCGGCGACACAACTGAAATCCCAATGAAGCCTTTTGTGTTGCCTTGGTTTATTGATTTGATAAAGTGTGCTTGTAGCGCAAGCAAATCTTTTTTCGTCACCCTCCTCTGCGCAAACTTCATTCTTCTCAGGGTTTCGATTTTTTTGTTGTAAACAGCTTTTAACAGATCCCTTATCTGCTCAAAACTTTCTGGCAGTTCCACTTTAGTCCAGTCAATCTCCTTTTCTTTTATATATTCGATCACATCTTCATCTTGTTCTGTGCGTATTTCTACGGCCTCTATGCCTGTGTTCTGGCATATTTCATGGATTTTTTCTCTTGTGCTACCAGGGGAGGCTGTCAATCCCAATATCCTTGGATTTTTTGCTTCCTCAAGATACTTTTTTGCGATGTAAGGGTATGCGTACCCACCAACTGCGTGATGGATTTCATCAATAACAAGAAGGCTGAACTCTTTCAATGACAGCTTATTATCCTCCAAATCATTTTGTATTGTTTGCGGTGTCGCGAAAATTATTTGTTTTGTCAGATACAAGGATTCCCTGTGTTCTGGTTTTGTGGTGCCTGTTATTACCTGAAGTTTTTCTGGATCAAGAGTTAGAAAGTGGGAAAAGCTTTTGTGGTGTTGGTTTACTAAAGGCCTTGTCGGCGCTGTAATAAGGATTTTGGATTCTGGGAATTTTTCCAGCCTAAAAGCTGTCAACACAATCGCTATTGGTGTTTTACCAAGCCCAGTTGGCAGGACGCAGAGTATGTTTTTTGTCGCTGCAGAGGCAACAGCAGATTCCTGGTACTTCCTTGATTCCATTGTTTCCGATTTTATTAGAGGATGGGAGACGAACATAAATTACCTAAACTTTATTGTTTTCAGTGTTGAAGGCCTTGAGAAGTCCATTGTCGCTGTTTCTTTTGGTTCTGGATCTTCTGTTAAAACAATAGTAGGGAAATTCCTTCGAGCATCATTAATTCCACTTTGATTTGCCAACCAAAACAAAGCATTGGCTACTCCAATAGTGACTGCTGAAAAACCTAGTGCAACATATACGCCTGTTTTATACCCTCTCCTAAAAACATCTTCGTCCCCCATTTTATAGTCTGGGTCTACACATTTTTCTGTTTGCCACCTGCGAAGATCAACAAACTCTCCAACTATTGTCTCATAACTCTGCAAGTTTCTTAAGGCCTTCGTAGTTCTAATTGGGTGACACATTGTATTGAAAGACCCGTCTACATACCCATTTCTAAAATCACTTGAAAACAATCCCAAAGAATACCTTTTAAGATCTTTTAACATACACCACTGTTTAAATTGCTTGAGTAGTATTAATAAGATATTATGGAACTTAAACTGCCGGAACCGCTGGATGGGTTGTTGGAGAAGTTGGAGATCGGTGCAATCACAAATTTTTATGGCGCGCCAGGGACTGGGAAAACTAACCTCTGTTTGTTGCTTTCAATTGAATGCATCAAAAGCGGTGGCAAGGTCGCATATATCGATACAGAAGGCGGCCTGTCTTTGGATAGATTAAAACAGCTTGCAACTGACCATGAAAAGATTTTGAAAAATGTGATTTTGGCTGAGCCCAGGAGTTTTGAAGAGCAGTCAAAGTGTGTGCGGGCGCTGGAGAAGGAGGATGTTGATTTGATTGTATTGGATTCTTCTGTGGCGTTGTACAGATTGGAACATTCTGAACATGCTGCAGACAAAACAAATGGAG
>DATDTO010000023.1:0-8751 GCA_035290825.1 archaeon | reverse complement strand
TATTGGAACGTACCTCCCTGGAAGATATGTAGACGCTCAAGAATTGGCAGGTTATAGGGGTAGTAGATACATTGGACTTCCGCAAAAACTCGGGAAAAGAAAAATTGCTGTTCCGTCTTGGTTTGAAGATGCAGCAAGTATGGCAGCTAATGCTACAAGGAATTTGTTAGATTTAAGTGGTGTAAGCGCACACGAAATAAGTCGTGTAATAGCTGTCACAGAAACTCCAATAGACCAGTCAAGACCAATTTCAGCGCCTCTACACAGACTGTTAGGATTAAGGCCAGAAACTGGACACTGCGAAGCAAAGTTTGCATGCAGTTCTGTTAATTCAGCCTTGGAGTATGCAGCTTCTTTAGTAGAAAGCGGATTTGTAAGAGATAAAGTTTTGATTGTTGCATCTGATATATCAAGATACGAAAGAGATACACCAGCCGAATTTACAGAAGGCGCAGGCGCTGTTGCTGTTTTGTTTGGAAAGGATCCAAGACTAATTGAATTAGACTCTACTTTTACTTTCTACACAGGTGATGTGCAAGATTACTGGAGGCCCTTGGGTGGGGAAGAAGCAAAAACACATGGGAAATTTTCTCTACAATCTTATGTGAAAATGGTTTTAGAAGCTTACAGACAATCTGGAGACAGATTAAAATATTTAGATCATTTAGTTTTTCACACACCACATTCTTTAATGGTTAGAAAAGCTTTTGAAGCACTATTGAATGAAGAAAGAGTTGAGGGTGATAGAGATGAATTATTTGAACTGATGGTTTCACCCTCCCTACAAATACCTTCTGAAGTTGGAAACATATACACAGGTAGCATGTTATTGGCTTTGGCTTCTTTATTTGAAGCTGGGAAGCTTTTACCCGATCAAAGAATTGGATTTTTTGGATATGGAAGCTCTGCACAAGGGTCTTTCTTCAGTGGTTTAACAAAAGAAGGTGTAGTTGATATGGGTTTTGGTTTAACAGAAGAGCTTTCTAGAAGAAGGAAAATAACACCAGAAGAATTTGACAAGATAAAAAGAGGGGAACAAGAAAAATACAAGGCAACAATAGAACCAACAACAGCCGACGGGCTCAAATTTTCTTTGTGTGGAGAATGTAGTGTTCAGCTAAGCAATGTGAAAGGGCTAGATAATTGTCCGGAAGGTCATAAAGTCAAAAACGAAGTTTTCATGCCAGAAGTTGGAAAAATAATCAAAACAGAAAAAGGAACACCGAATATCTCTGCAGGAGAAGTGCCGGTAGATGATATGTATCCGGAAGGGACTTTTGTAGAATCAATTTCTGGTGTAATAGATCAGAGAGAAGGTTACAGATTTTATGGAAATGGTTACAGGGAGGTTTTAAGATAATTATGAGCAGGTACAATTCAAAGCCAGATATAAGAGACGAATTAAGAGTATTTTTACTCTCTGTTTTAGGGACCAGGGATAAGGCTAGGGTTCCTTATAGAGAAAGCAGTTCACCACTGCTATTGTTGCCTCCTTCTCGACATCCTCGACATTCAATACCACAAACATGTTATGATGAAAGGAGGGGAATATATGTAGCCCCCTACAATGAAGTTATTTTTGGTGACAAGTTAGATGATCCAAAAGTCCAGCAAGAATTTTTTGATCAAATACATAATGATGGCGAGATATTAGAAGGTGTTGGATTGCCTACCGGCAGAATTCCAAGATTTCATGAACTGTCAGGACTGGGAAAACTTTTTGCGGCCTACACTTTAGCAGCTAGTAGAGAGGCCTATCCAACTGTAGAATCTTTGTGTAGAGTTCGCAGGGATCCAGAAAGAATAGAACCAGAAGATGCACGTTGGTTAAGCAGGCTTTTAGTGGATGAGGATGTTGATTGGGCAGCCAATTTTAAAATTAATGGCAAGGACTATGTTTTCCCACTGACTATTGAAGAAAGGGATGTTGTTGCAGCTGCAACATATGCTGCAAAATTATTTTATGATAATGGCGGCATACAAACAAGGGTAAATCAACAGTACCCAAAAGCAGTTGGTATGATTTATTTCAAAGGTAGAGAAGTTGATAATAACACCTGGATACCTGGAGTCAATGCAAAAAAAGTTGTCGAGAAGCACAGAAAAGAAATTTTAAAGATGGCTAATGAAGGCCACAGACACACAAGAGCCTTAGATGTTATTGTTTCTGATGATGTTATAAAAGGAGATGAGCTGGATTATGCTGACGGGCTTGCTCCTCCTATGAACTGGGTCACAGTGGAACTCGTAGCAGATCCAGGAGAATCAATGGGAGCGACAACTGTCAGTACAATGACAGAGGCAATCGCGCCTTATATTCAGAGACTTATTAAAGCAGATCTGTATGTTGGTTGTGTTGTTTCAAACAGCTTTGGAAGATTGGTGGAAGCAGAGGGAAGTGTAAAAATAAAAGACCTTGCAAGAAGGAGCAGAGAAACAGGCAGGGAATGGTCAGGTGAAGAGGTCGCTGAAGGAATAGCTTACTTAAGCGAATGGTCAGGGAACCCCCATAGAAAGTCTACTGAAACAAAAGGTATATTGAATGGTATTTTATCATTGGGGAATGTAATGAGGCAGGACACGAGAGCAATAGCTGCTGCTGTCTATAATCCGGCAAGAATAGTCGATGATGACATGCATCCTATACCTAGATTTCACGGTGTGCAATGGAAAAGAGATGGTGATGAATTAAGAGGAAGGCTAAAATTACCTATACCATGTGGGACAGTCCACAAAGAGGCGCAGGAAGCAAAAATGTATTACAAGCTTTTAGGCATAGAAAGCGCGGACCAGCTTGCAGGTATGATGGGCGCCGTCGGAATGGCAACAAACCTCTCAGCCTTGAGTATGCTCTCTACAATAGGCATTACTGAAGGTCGTAAAAGAGGAAAGGAGATTGCTAAAAAATAATACGACATTTCAAGAAGACATATCGCTGATGGAATTGGTGCAAGTTGGTAGGATAGTTGGAGAAGGCGGGAAACCGTTAGAACAAGGCCATTATGATACGATTTTGCAAGATGGTTGCTTATGTAGAGTAGCGCCGTCCACAGTTTCATTCACTTTGGTTGAAGGATACAAACTTTCCCTTCTGAGACACTAAATCATATCTCTATTGATAGAAGAGGAAATTATACTGTCACACAACATGAAATAGGAATAGTCATGGAAATTTGTGTTATGGTTTATATAGGGATCCAAAAAGAGGCAACTTCGAACCTGTACGCAAACACAGGGGTGTAATAGTAAAATTTGAACCAGACGATACCCTCTTGATGGTGAAATGACTGGTGACATACTTAAAGATTTAGATTTTTAAGTTATCCACATCCATACGTGGTTGTTGAACTATAATTTTTCAACCAACTCTGTCAAATTTTTCAAGATAAAATCTGGTTTTTCATCTTTTAAAAACTTCTCTAATAATTTACTTCTGCAAATAACCGCAGATGTACAACCAGCCTCTTTTGAAGCGCGCAAATCCACAACAGCGTCGCCGATATAGACCGCTTCCTCTGGTTTCACACTAAGCTCTTTGCAAACAAGGAGTATACCATCGCCTGAAGGTTTCTTGATTCCAGTGTCCTCGCCGCCTAAAATATAGGAAAACCTTGAAAGACTCAGACCAGACAAATCCCTCTTAACATTCTCCACACTGGAATTTGTCCATATTACCAATTTGAATTTCTTTGACAGTTTGTCTATAACAGGTTTTGTTTCAGAAAAAAGTTCAACAAAATCCCCAGCTTCTTCTGAGTAGAAAAACTCTTTGTAAATCTTTTTTATTTCTTCAACCTTTTCCAAATCTTGATTAGTCAGGTTCTCAACAGCTTTATCAAAATTCCTCTCAACATCCTTTTTAACTAAATTAGAAAAATCCAGACCAAACTTCAAGATAGCATACAACAAGCTTATGCACTTGACACCACGATTGTAAATCCCAGTATTCCTTATCAGCCTGTATTGTTCTATTGTAAAATGGAAATCTAAACCAATTTTTTGAAACCCCTCCTCATGCCTTCAAGGCCTGCCGCTCCAGAATCCCTTAAGACACCATCAACATCGAAAATCAGTAGTTTGATCATAATACACAATCAACTCACTATCCCTTGTAACCAAATTTTTTATTGTATGTTTTATGGTCAATCATATCTAGAATAAAACAGACGATTTCTATTTGGTCTCCACGTATAGTGTATAGCATCCTCCAATAATGAGCTATTTCCAATCTAAACAAAGTAGTCACATTATATTTTTCAACATATTCTTTTGGTATTAGCCTTTTTGGAATGTTGTCCCCATAATCTGGATTGAGTTTGAGAATTTCTATTTTGTTTTTAATTGATTTTAATAGTTGCATTTCTTCTGAGTTGGCTTTGCCTTCTAAAGATTGTTCCCCAACGACTTTGTTGAGGGCTTCAAAATCTTCTTTAGCCTGTCCGATAAGAACAACCCTTACAGATCTACTCATACTTCAAGACCCTTTCTAACCAATTCTTCAAGTTTTCCCCGCTCTTCATATATCCATATGACCCCTTTGCTTGTAAAGAGTATCTTCCCGCTTATTTGTAGATAGTCGAGAACTTGGAGTAAAGTATTGTGCATAACCTTTCTTGGCAGCTCTCTTTTCAGTTCAGCAACTGTAAGCTGCTTATCTGCGTTCTTCAAAACATCTTCTATCATCAACACTGTATTTAATGTTGGTGAGTGCATCTGTAACTGCAACATATTTATCACCTTTAGATATAATTATATATTTATTGAACATATTAGTATATAAAAGAATATAACAATGTTATACAAATTAAACCCCTCGTATCTCACAAAACCTTCTAAACCCTTCAATAAATGTTTGAGTGCATCTCCTTGTGAACAGCCTTATCTCCCTTTTCAGCTTCCCAATTTTCACAAACTCGATTTCTTCCACTTCTTCCTTATTGAAATTAAATGGGCCGTCATGAACTCCAGTAAACATTTTTATCATCTGGTTAAAGTGGTTGGGGTCCTTAGAAATGAATGTACCAACCTCCTGCAAGCCAATTTTAATCCCCAGTTCTTCTTCCAACTCTTTGTTAGCAGCCTCCAAATAGGTCTCCCCGGATTCAACATGGCCCCCTGCAGAAAACGTCCACAGGCCAGGATTAGTATCTTTTTTCTCACTTCTTTTCTGTAAAAGTAGTTCGCCTTGGGAGTTGAAAACAAAAATATCCACAATCCTGTGAAGCATGCCCTTTTTATGGGCTTCTTCTCTAGAAGCTTGCCCAATAACATTATCATGCTCGTCTATTATGTCAAATATTTCTGCCATATCATTTCTTTAATTTAAAATACTCCCCCAACACCGCCAAACAATATGGTGATAGTGATGGCATATTTTTGAGCTCTTGTAATTTGAAAAACCCACCTTCAGATATTTCTTCTCTGTTTAGTTTAAATGGTCCGTTGTGGTTCGCGATGAATATTTTGGAGTTTTCGCTCTCCTGTTTAACCCTATACTTCAAAAACAACAAATCCTTGAGATCTGTTTTGATCCCCAACTCCTCTTTCACCTCCCTTACGGCAGCTTGCTCATAGGTTTCGCCATATGCAACATGGCCAGAAGCAGAGACGTCCCACAAACCTGGGTCCAAATCTTTCTTCGCACTTCTTTTCTGCAGGAACAGCTCGCCCTTAGAATTGAAAACAAAAACCGCAGTTGACCTATGTATTAGTTTAGGATTTGAATGGCACTCTTGCCTGGAAGCTTTGCCAATTACTTTGTCATCTTCGTCAACTAGATAAAAATATTCTGTCATTTATTCGCCTCCCAAACTATGTTAAACAATATTTTCATACTGTCTGCAAAATCCTTATTTTCTATCAATACACCCATTGGAGCGTCGGGCCTTGTGTTAAATATAGCAACTTTGTTCCCATAAGTATAAATTGCATTTGGCATGTCCTTTGTTTTAGGGCTAAACCTGGTCTCCCTCATCTCCTTTTTGTCGTTCGGCTTCCATGCCTCATATCTTCTTTTCACGCTGCTTAACAATTTTATTGGAATTTTGTTTTTTAATCTATTTTTTACAAACTGGGGCATGTAAAAACTTATAATATCTGATATTGGGTACTTTGAAGAGATCGCAACAACTGGTTGTTTTGTTCTGATTATATCATCCATCATAGATTTTATCCCTTCTTTCCCTTCAAACATCTCCACTTTAGGTTTTTCCGTTATTGTTTTCCTAATTGTCTGCAATTCCTCAATCACACTATTCAGCTTTTCTCTCTTTTCATCAAGTGCGAACAAAAATGTTTGCGGATCAGCAGCCTCAAAATATTTCACTCCGGCCTTTATTACATGCGATGCAATCCCCCTTTCAACCAAATTCTGTAAAATGTCATAAGTGCTTGTCCTGTTCAAACCGGTAGACACAGCTATCTCATTCACTGTTATCTGACCCTTTCTCAGCAAAGCCAAATAAACCTTAATCTCTTTTTCTGTCAAGCCGAAATCTTTCAGCGCTTCCTCTTTGGATATTTCCATGCTTAATATCTAACCGCAGGTTTTATATACTTGTCGTGCCTTTTCCACAACAAAGATTAATATAGATAGGATACCACCAGTTAATAGTGATATTATGACAGCTAAATTAAAAATCGTAGAAGAAGTCGTTCAGAATGGGGGTATATGGGTTGTTAGATACAATTTCCATGATCTAGAAGCCCATCGCCTACATACAGATAGGACGCCTGAAGAAATAGCTCTAGATATACTTGAATACACACTAAATACTGGAGGGGGTGGGTTTACGGTTTTTCCAACTTACGTTGAAGATGGTGCCGATCCTCATGGGTATGGCAATGAGTATGTAGAAACACCCAGACTTCGTGAAGTTTTGACAAAAAGACTGAAGAGGCTCAAAACGAATAGTGCATACGTAACAGGCATACAAAACACTGATGGTGATGGAAACACCCTTAGACTAGGTTTTGGAAGGAACATAGAAGAATTTCCTGATTCTCTTTCTACTGTAAGAGCCCCTAGAGGTATCATACTTATTGATTGTGTTTTTTTCGCCCCCTTGGGTGGAGTAGAACAAAAATCAGAATATAGGAATCCAACACCGGAAGAAGTAGACGTGCTTAACAAACTTTCGATGCATACACCAAATGGAGGACGAGATGAAAAACTATAAAGGATTTTTGATAGACATTGACGGCGTGCTTTTGGAAGGGGACAAACCGATAGCAGGCGCAGCTGAAGCTTTAAAATATTTGAGGACAAGGGGTTTGCCTTATGTTTTGGTTAGTGGTGTGACTAGATTCTCGAAAGTGGAAATTGTCCAAAGACTTGGCGGAATGGGATTCGAATTGGACGAGAACGATGTTGCCAATACGTTCAGTAATGATTGATTATATAAAATCAAGGAAACAAGATCCCGATGCTATGTTATTGGCGTTGAAAGCATCGATGAAGAGTTTAGGTCTGAAGGACTATCTGTTACAAGAAAGGAGGAGCCAGTTGATTTTGTGGTTGTTGGGCATGATGAAAATTTAAGTTATGCCAGGTTAAACACAGCGTTCAGATTGTTAATGGGTGGGGCTGAACTTCTTGGTTTCACACCAGGAAAGTATTTTTCCAAAAATGGAGGGCTTTTCATAAACATGGGCGCTACAACCGCAGTTTAGAGTATGCTTCTGGTAAAAAGGCTGTAAGCGTTGGAAAGCCAAACAGGGAATTTTTTGAGGCTGGGTGTAGAAAACTTGGACTAAAATCAGAACATGTGGCAATGGTTGGTGATAGTGTTGAAGAGGATATTGTTGGTGCAGAAGGTGTTGGTGTTGGGAAAATATTAGTTAGAACAGGCATCTACAGCGAGGATCTGCTTAGACAGTCAGGAATTAAGTCAGATTTGATTATAGATTCGATAGCTGATTTGCCGAGTCATTTGCGGTCTTTTCAGATAGCAAGATCTAGTATGTAAATAGTTTACAAACAGAACATTATAAGCCCATGAAGTAAATAGTTTACATAGAAAGCTTTATAAGCCCCTGGTGTAAATAGTTTGCATGAAGATTGAAGACGAGCTGAAGAAAGGTGTAGATGAATATATTCAGGCAGCTGTAGAAGACGAGGAGAAATCCAGAAAACGAGCAGCAACGATAATGTATTTTAAGGCAATAGGAACCATATGCGATTACATGATTTATTCTAAATTAAAGAAGGTTCCAGACAACCATAATGAAAGATTTAGAATATTGGAAAATCATTTCCCAGAGCTTTATTCTATTTTGAACGGGCTGTTCCCTATTTATCAGCAAACATATAGATCAGACATAAACACAGAACAGTTGGAGATGATAAAAAATGGACTCAGAAAAGTTAAAGAGCTTGCGTGCCTTGAGTAAAGACGTTTACGAAAAAAACAAGGGAAACATATTTGATATAGTTCTTCTAGGGTCGTCTGTTAAGGGAAAAACTAAACCAGAGGACATAGACATTACAATAATATTTAATCAACCAACGACACAAGACAAGATACACAAAACTATAAATATTTTCAAGGGCATGCATGCAGAATATGTTTTTCTCAAAGAACTTTACAATGAGACTTTGTGGGCAACGATTATTCAAGAGGGCTATAGCCTGATCCACAAAGAGTTTATCCACAAACTTATAGGGTTTAATTCTGATTTTTTATTTGTATATGACCTTAAATCACTGGAAAAAACCTCTAAATCAAAATTTTCTCATGCGCTTTTTGGAAG
>DATDTO010000022.1:0-8617 GCA_035290825.1 archaeon | reverse complement strand
CTATGGTTTGCTTGAAGAGACTTTGGAAAACCTAAAAAGCAAAGAGTGGGTTGTAAAAATGGCCACGCCGACAGAGCCTGCAAGGAATGATTACAAAGTTGACGGAAAGATGGATGTTTTAGCTCCGTTCAAGGATTTGGTTGGAAAGCTTGCACAAGCCCACGATTTAAAAAATGGGTTTGAGTTGACTGTTAGCTCTGAAATACCAAAAGACTCTGGTGGAATGAGTTCTTCCACAGCTTTTTTGTCTTCTGTTTTAGGTGCGCTAAACCATGAATTTGAATTGGGTATAGAACATAACAACTTTTTTGATGTGCTTTTACCGTATCAAGTCAAAATCCATGGCGGTGCAGCTTCTGGTGCTGAAATAACTTCCAGTTCAATGGGGGGTTACAATTGGGTTAAAAGGGACTTGACAAAAACCCCCCCCGTTCTTGAAAGAAAAAATTTAGGAAAACAAGATTTCAGTTTAGTTATCGGCAATACAAAAGTTGTTGGTTTAACGTCAGAGACAGTTCCTTATGTTAGAAGTGGTTTCAACGGTGACAATTCTTCTTACAATGAAGTTTTTGACAAAATAACAAAGCTTGTTGCAGATGCTGAGAAAGCAATCAAAAGCGGCGATGCAAAGCTTCTGGGCGCTTTGATGGATGAGGATCATGAGCTTTTGGCAAGGGATCTAGGTGTTTCACATCCAAAATTAAACAAGCTTGTTGATGCTGCGAGGAAGGCTGGCGCTTACGGCGCTAAAATGTCTGGTGGTGGAAAAGGTGGTGTGATGGTTGCGTTGGTTAGTAAGGATTCTGAGGAAAGGGTCTCTAAGGCAATTGCTGCAGCAGGCGGACATCCTTACGTTACGAGTGTTGGCGGCCACGGTGTACAATTACATTAATATTTCTTTAAATTCTATCTTCTGAAAGACTTTGCGCCTTTAGGGACGTATGTTCCTTCTCGGGTTTCATCGAGTATTCTACCACCTTCTTTTAAGCGCAACCTAAGAGCCTCTCTCCTTAGTCTTTCATATAGCCTACGATCGACTTTTATAGGATCTGATTCAACTCCAAATATACAGTGTTCGTCGAAAGGTAGCAAGCCCCGATTATCCAGAAGAATATACCAACCTCCAACTTTATGGGCTTTAACTGTTTTTCCATCCCAATCATCTTTAGACAGTTCTATGCCTAATTGATATATTCCAGGCACTCCATCATAGTTTTCCTTATTATATATCGCCTCATACTTAGACACCTCCAATTATTTGGTGATCTATATCGCTCCTCTGACCTTTTGGTCTTACTCCGAACATTTGAAGCACATGAACTATTCTTTTTCTTACATGTTCGTCTTGCTCTGCTTCCGATCGTTCTTTAAGAAACAGTCTAACCTTTTCAAAATAGTCGTCTCTGAGTTTCTTGCCAATTTCTTCCAAAACATGTGCAGCTTTTTGTTTGGAATGTGTGTCTCCTTTTTCCAGAACATTGAATAGGTGATTAAGACCGGTATCCTCTGCTTCGATAAATCCGGAAACAACTTGATGATTTAATTTTCTAACACGTTCTGTGTAATGTTCATCTAGCTCTTTACCAGTTGTTATTTTATGATAATCTTCAAGCGTATTCCCGTGTTCAAATTGTTTTAATAGCAACCCCAATTGTTTTTCCATACAAAGACCGAAACTGACAGGAAAACCGTGTATAGACTGTCAGTTTCCACCTCCTGTTAAACAGGCGGCTAGTGTGCTAGCATAAGTTTCTGCGCCTAGCGAGCACACGTTGCCACCTAATGATAGTTACTTATGTATAAGCAATATAAAGCATTGTTGTCATATTAGGACAACAGTTTATAAAAGACCAAAACCATATTTAATATGGACAAAGAAGACGCTCTTAGGCAATTTGGTCTGAATCGTTTTGAGATAAAGGTTTATTTAGAATTACTTAAATTGGGTTCAAGCAAAGCCAACACAATTTCTAAAAAGGTTGGTTGGCCCAGATCAACTGTTTATAGTGTCCTGGACTTGCTTGCAACAGGGGGGTTAGTCTCGCATGTAATAAAATCTGGTGTGAAATATTTTGAGGCCGCTGATCCTAGCAGCTTAGTTTCTATTCTTAAAGAAAAGGAAAAGTATATTGAAAGCATTTTGCCTGAATTAGAAAAAATGAAAGGTGTTGTGAAAGAAAAACCAAAAGTTGAGTTTTTCGAGGGCAAGGCAGGAATAAAGTCAGTAATGGACGACCTTATCAGGGCAAAAAGGCCGGTCGCTTCCTTTTCTTCAACCAAAGACATATTGAAGTTGCTTCAGTTTTATGTTCCACAGTTTATTAGGAACAGGGTGAGAGCTGGGATACATATAAAACTACTTACTGAAAAAACAGAAGAAACCGAGGAAATTATGAAAGGTAAAGACAAATCAGAACTCAGGGAGACAAGGTTCATCCCGAAACTTGGGGAAATACCAAACACAGTCTATATATATGGAAATAAGGTTGCAATACTGAATACAGAAACAGATAATTCGTTTGGGGTTTTAATTGAAAACGAGAACATTGCAAAAACCCATAAACTTCTATTTGAAACCATATGGGAAAGAGCCAAATATTAACTTTTAAATCTTTCCCCTAATAATCCTTATGTTAAAAGTTTCTGCGCCAGGAAAACTGTTCTTGTCTGGAGAGTGGGCTGTTTTGGAGTTAGGTAATCCTGGGATTGTTACAGCTGTTAATAAGAGGGTATTTGTCGAATTGGAAGAGTCTGAGAAAATTTCTTTGACGTTGCCGGAATTTAATATAGAAAATCTGGAAGCTGATTTTGATGGGAAGCAATTGGTATGGTCAAGGACTGTGACAGAACAAGAAAAGAAAGATCTTATTTTTATCAAAGGCGCTATTGAGACAACTTTACAATATCTGAAGGACTTCAAAAAATTCAGGATAAAAAGTTATGGTGGCGACACGCAGATGGTGATAGATGGTCAGAAGAAAAAGATTGGCTTTGGTTCGTCTGCTGCAGCTGTGGTGGCTACTGTTGCTGGTTTACTGGCATTCAATGGGCAAGACATTAAAAACAGGCAGATAAGGGATTCCATTTACAAGCTTGCAACAATTGCACACTTCTTTGCGCAGGGCAAGGTTGGTTCAGCCTTTGATGTGGCTGCGTCAACTTACGGTGGGGTTTTTGTTTACAAGAGGTTTGATCCAAAATGGCTGACAGAGAAATTAAACAATGGTGTTTCTGTAAAAAATGTGGTTGAAGATGATTGGCCAGGTTTTGAGGTGGAAGAATTAACAATACCACATGAATTCCATCTT
Source organism: archaeon (assembly GCA_035290825.1). GTDB lineage: Archaea > Aenigmatarchaeota > Aenigmatarchaeia > QMZP01 > JACQNV01 > JACQNV01. The sequence continues at coordinate 5,309 of DATDTO010000022.1, read as the reverse complement.
CTTGTCGGCTGGACAAAAGACTCAGCTTCAACCTCTGCGATGGTTAAACAGATGGATTCTTTCAAAACAGGAAAACCAGAAGAATACAAAAGGTGTTATGATAATATTGCGAATTTGGTAAAGGAACTGATCCCAGCCTGGAAAAAAATAGATAAGGTCAAGATATTGGAGCTTACAAGGAAGAATGAAGACCACTTAAGGGAATTAGGTCAACTGTCTGGGGTCAATATAGAGACGCCAGAGCTCAAAAAACTCACTGAGATCGCAAACAAAAATGGCGGCGCGGGAAAGCTCTCCGGCGCCGGCGGTGGCGACTGTGGGATTGCTATCTGTTTTGATAATAAGGTTGCAGCAGACATTGAACTTGCCTGGAAACAAGAGGGCTTATACTTGATTGATACAAAACTGGACAAAGATGGCGCTAGAACAGAGTAAATTTTGTTGCTTCTGATTTGATATATAAGCTGAAAACAAATATGGTATATGATATCCATAATCATGCCTGCGTATAACGAAGAGAAGAGGGTGGGCAGGACGATAAAGGATATAGCTGATTTTTTCGAGGCAAAAAACCAAGATTATGAAATCGTTGTGGCTGTTGATGGGTGCAAGGACAGGACAAGGGAAGTTGTTGAAAGGTTTTCTAAAAACAATGGGAAAGTAAGGCTTTCGTACAAGGATGGTAGAAGTGGGAAGGGTGGCGCCTTGTTGAGGGGTTTCTTGTATAGTAAAGGTGAGAAAATAGTGTTTGCTGACGCAGACGGCGCGGCAGACCCAGAACAGCTGCTCAAACTGGCCAACTGCTTGGACAAATATGATGTTGCTTGGGGGAAAAGGATCTTTGGTAGCAAAGAAGACGAACCGCCTCTGTATAGGGTTATAGTGGGCAAGTCTTATGGTTTTATAACAATGTTTCTGTTTTTTTCGCGGTTTTACGATGTGCAGAGTGGGTACAAAGCGTTTAGAAGGGATGTCCTTGAAGAAGTTTTCCCAAAACTGAAAACTCTAGGCATAGAGTACGACATTGATCTTCTAGCTAACGTAAGAAAAGCTGGCTACAGGATCAGACAACTAAATATTTTGTGGAGGCATGTTGAAGGATCGCCATCGTATAATCCCATCAACCACTTTTACACATTCGCGAAGGAGCTTATAAAAATAAGGGTTAGGACATTATGGTAGAACTGTTTATATCCACATTCCAAATATTATTAGATTGGTATGTTTGAGTTTTTGAATGCGCTGCCGATTCCTGGTGATATTACAGTGTTAGTGCTGTTTTTTGTGTTCCTTATTGTTGGGGTGTTTGTGTTTAAGGTCGTGAAAACAATCTTGGTTTTCGCGTTCATTGGGGGTATATTCCCTTTGGTTTCCGGCTACATCGGTTACACAATCGAACCGACATTCCAGAACATAATTGGTTTTGCCGCAATCGGTATTTTGGTCGCGATTGGTTATATGATAATTAGGTGGGCCATCAAGATTGTGAGGTAGTTCTTGCCTTTTCCAAGAGCAGCTTTCTCTCTGCGCGGGAGACTAGGGTTTTGATTTCTTTGACCGACTCTGGTTCGACTGATATTGAGTCTATACCAAACTCCACCAACCTTTCCACAAGTTCTGGTGTATTCAAAAGGCCTGCACAGACTATGTTGGTTTTTACGCCGTGGGTCTTGCACGTTGAGATTGTTTGTTTTAGGAGGGAAATAATCGATGGGTGTGATTCTGAGTATAGGCCTGATGTATTCGGGTTTTCCCTGTCAACCCCCAAGGTGAGTTGGGCCAGGTTGTTGAGGTTGATTGAAACAAAATCAACACCATCTTTGCAGAAGTTTTCTATATTCAAAGCGGTTGCAGGGATTTCGACTGAGATACCAATTTTTAATGGGAATGTTACCAACTGTTTTACTTTTCTTACATCTTCTACATTAAGCACAAAAGGTAATAGGTAAGCAATATTTGTAACGCCTTCTCTATTTAGCCTTTGTATAGCCGCGAGCTCGCATTCCAGAACTTCTTGTTGCTCTAAACTTCTTCTTACACCATGCCAACCCAATAAAGGGTTAGCCTCTTTTGGTTCATCGTCCTGGTTTTCAAATTCGTTTGTTTGTATGTCCAAACTTCTATAACAAACCTGCTTTGGTTGGAACTGCCTTGCTATATTTCCTATGTTATTTACCAGGGACAAGATCAACTCCTCTGGGTTTTCCTTGGCAAGGTAAGTTGGGTTTTGGGACTTCAGGAAATGTTCAAGGCCTAACAAACCTACTCCATCGACGCCTTGTATATTCTGATCAAATGGGAAGGCTAGGCTCACTTTTATTTGTGTCGCGGTGAAGTCTTCTTGTTCCCGTTCAACTACCTGCTGCGTTTGTGGCTCCAACACGGTTTCCACTGTTGGTTGTAAACTTTCTGGCTTTAGTGTGTAAATTTTCCCCATGGAGTCTATTGTTATTTCTTGGTTGTCTTGCAAAACTTGTGTGGCGTTGCCTGCGCCAACAATAAATGGTATGCCAAACTCCCTGCAAACAATTGCTGTATGGCTTGTGACCCCACCTTCGTCTGTTATAATGCCAGCTATTTTTCCAAGATATGGTGTAAAGGCTGGGTTGGTGACCCTGGAAACAATTATATCACCGGGTTGGACTGTTGAAAGGTCTTCAAGGCTTTTCAGTATCTTGGTTTTGGATTTGGCTAATCCAGAAGAGGCTGGGCACCCTGTTAACAAAACTTCCCCAGTGCTCTCCTGTATAACAATATTTTTTGAGATGGTTGTTATTGGCCGCGATTGTAGGATGAACAAACGCCCTCGCTCTATACACCACTCTATATCCTGGGGTTTGCCGAAAACGTCCTCTATCCTATTGGAATATTCATGGAGTTTTGTTAAATCAGTGTCAGAAAGCACCGGCGCTTCTTGTTTCTCTGAAGAGACTGTCTCGATTACTGTTTTTCCGATCTGATCTTTCTTGAAGAGCAATTTTTTCCTGTTTATTTTCTTGCCCAGTATTTGGCCAGTTGGTTTATCTAAAACATACAGGTCTGGTGTGACCAGTCCAGAAACTATCGGCTGGCACAAGCCCCACGAGGCTTCAATGAGCTTTCGGTCGCGGTTGTTTGTTGTCGGGTCTGCTGTGAATATTACACCGGATTTTTCTGAATCAAGCATTTTTTGTATAATCACCGCAATTTGTGGTTCCTGTATCTTGTTTTTATTTCTGTAGAAAATTGCGCGTGGACTGTATATAGAGGCCCAGGACCTTTTTATCGCCTCCAAAAGCTTGTCAAAACCGACAATGTTTAGGTAGCTTGTAAACTGGCCTGCGAAGCTAGCTGCTTCTTGGTCTTCTATTGTGGCAGAACTTCTCACCGCGACAAAGGCGCGGCTTCTGCCTGCCCTTATTATGTCTAAAGCTTGTTTGCTCATGTTGGGTTCTTTGCCAAAGGACAATTCATCGTAGGCCTCGCGTATATAGTTTTTCACGAACTCGGGCATTTCACACTCAAGAATCAGGCTTTCTATTTCCCTTGACCTTTCCTCTAGTTTTTGCGGGCTCTCGAAATCTAAATTTTCTAGAACAGATTTTATTTTGTCCTCTAGTTGGTTGTTTCTAATATGTGTTTTGAAGGCATCGGTTGTCACAACAAAACCCTGTGGCACAACTATGCTTGCTTTTATCAAATCGCCGAGATTGGACGCCTTTGAGCCAACAAGGAGCTGTGAGGATTTGTCAATTTCTTCCAGGTTTAGGGTATATTGCATGTACTATTATTGTATTGTAGAGAAATAAATCGATTATTGTGCCACAGCAACGATTTTGCACGGCACAGGAAGTTTGGAGCTTGCTATTTTAAGGGCATGTTTGACTTCAGAGTATTTTCCAGCTGCGGCTTTTACTGTCAATATTGCTTGGTTTTGCTTTACCTGCGCAGCTGTGCCAACAGGCCTGCCAAAGGCCAACCTCATACCAGACTGGAAACGGTCTGCACCAGCGCCTGTGGCCATTGAATTTTCTCTCATCACGTGGTGTGGGAAAACAAGTATTTTCATGAAAAAATTGGTTTCGCTGCCTAAACCTTTTGTCAAAGCCTTTGTGGCCGCAACCCTAACTGCTTCGAGGGCATTGTGCCTTATTTGGACAGCTTGTGTAACTAACAAATTAACTGTCAAGGCGAACTCTTGTTTGGGTGTGCCTGTTTGGAATGTGTGGATTTTTGATGCTGGGACACCTTTAACATAACCCTTCCTCGGCTTCCTCAAACTTTGCCTTGTGTAAGGCCTTTTTATTGTCCTGTAACATCGTCCTGGTCTAAGTCCCATAAATCACCAATTATTAGTAGATATACTCTGATTATTAGCTAAACTCTTTATAAACCTTTGTTTCGTCAACAGAAGCCTGCTTATTGTATTTTGTGTCCTTCCTGTCGCCGTATGGCTTTTCTGCTGCCGAGGTCATTTTGTGGAAGGTTAGCTTGGCTATCCTCATTCCTGGATAGATCGCAACAGGCATCCTTGACAAGTTAGAAATTTCCAGAACGAGATTGCCCTCCCAGCCAGGGTTTACAGAGGATGAGGTTGTGTGGATCACGATTCCGAGGCGACCTAGGCTGGATTTGCCATCAACTGAACCAACAAGGTCTGCCGGCATTTTCACATACTCTTTTATTTTGCCCAAAACAAATTCATGTGGATGGACAACAAAAGGTTCGTCATCTTTAAGCACAATTTTCTCTGTGTAATTGTCTGTTGGTTTTTTGGTGTCAATAAATGGTGTGCTGTTTAGTTTGAAAATCCTGAACTCGTTATCTAATCTTAGGTCAACGCCCGCCGGCTGTATCTGTACATCAGGATCGTCTAGTGGGTGTATTACAATTTTCCCTTCTTTCAAGTATTTTTTAATTTCGTGGTCTGGAAGAATCATAACTATGGGTTGAAACAGATACTGATTTATTTGTGCATATCTGTTTCGGTCTTTTACTTAATTATTTCCCAAGTTTTAAATAGTCATTCAAACATACGGTATATATTTTACTGGGTTTCTCTTTCTGTAAACATAGAGGGAAGGTTAGAGGAGGAGAGACCGAAACCGACAAAATCGGTTTCCAACTGTAAGAGGTTTCCTGTATGAAAGCGGTGATAATGGCTGGCGGATTTGCAAAAAGGATGTGGCCGCTTACAACAGGCAGACCAAAGCCTCTTCTTGTTATAGCAGGTAAACCGATAATTGAGCATATTATAGAGAATTTGGAGTCTATAGAAGGCATTGACAAAATTTACATAACCACGAACAAGAAGTTTGAGGAGCATTTTA